>CAMDGJ010000101.1 GCA_945897545.1 Flavobacterium psychrophilum | reverse complement strand
AAAAAACTATGCTGCCCAAAAAAGTAACACTTTTATTAATTTTTTCAAAAACAAAATCAAGCGTTCAGCTAGCACTCCTAGTTTAGAAATTCATAAACAAATATTAAGCAGTAATTATGATATGCTAGTTTTTGGAATTGAACAAGACAAATTAGATTATAAGTTATCAACTTGCTGTAATCCAATTCCTGGCGACGAAGTTTTTGGTTTTATCACCATAAATGAAGGAATAAAAGTCCATAAAAAGGATTGTCCTAATGCTATAAGTTTACAATCAAATTATGCGTATCGTATAATTCAGGCCAAATGGATTGACTCGTCACAACAAGAGTTTAAGGCAATTTTGCACATTACTGGTATGGACACTATTGGACTTACGAATAAATTGACCAAAGTGATTTCAGACAATATGAATGTAAATATTCAAAGTATTTCTTTGAGTGGCGAAGCAGGAATTTTTAATGGTCAGATAGCAGTCATCGTTCAAAACAATACCATTTTAAAAAGATTAATTGATAATATCAAGAAAATTGATGGTATAGAAAAAGTAAGCCGAGAATATAAAAATTAAGAAAAGTATACAAGTATAGAAAGTTATGAGTTAAGCGGCTAAACTTTTAAACTTCTAAACTTCTAAACTAAAAAATATAATTTATCTTTGCAGAATATGACACAAATCTCAGCAGATAATAGTAAAAATCAAGAAATAGTAAAAAATGTTTTTACAATGTATCTTGAGACTAATGGACATCGAAAAACGCCAGAACGCTACGCCATACTGCAAGAAATTTACGATAGTGAAGAGCATTTTGATATAGAAAATTTATATATTAAAATGAAAAACAAAAACTATCGTGTAAGTAGAGCTACTCTGTACAATACTATTGAACTTTTATTAGAATCCGCTTTGGTGCGCAAACATCAATTTGGACAAAATCAAGCACATTACGAAAAATCATATTTCGACAAGCAACACGATCATATTATTATGACAGATACAGGTGAAGTAATTGAATTTTGTGACCCACGAATACAAACTATCAAAAAAACTATGGAAGAAATATTCGATATCGATATTTCAAACCACTCTTTATATTTATACGCAACAAAAAAACAAAAATAAAAAACTAAACTAACTACAAACAATAAACAGAATGACCGTAGATTTATTATTAGGATTACAATGGGGAGATGAAGGAAAAGGAAAAATAGTTGATGTTCTTACTTCTAAATATGATATTATCGCTCGTTTTCAAGGAGGACCAAATGCTGGACATACCTTAGAATTCGATGGCATTAAACATGTTTTGAGAACCATTCCTTCAGGTATTTTTCATAAAACTGCGGTAAATATTATTGGAAATGGGGTAGTTATCGACCCAGTTGTTTTTCAAAAAGAAATCGAAGGATTGGCAAAATTTAATTTAGATATAAAAAATAAATTAATCATTTCAAGAAAAGCACATTTAATCCTACCAACGCACCGTTTGCTTGATGCAGCATCTGAAGCATCAAAAGGAAAAGCAAAAATTGGTTCAACCCTAAAAGGAATTGGCCCAACTTATATGGACAAAACGGGTAGAAACGGAATCCGTGTTGGCGATATTGAAATGGAAGATTTCAAAGAAAGATACCGCGCATTGGCAAACAAACACGAAGAGATGATTGTTTTTTACGATGTAGATATTCGGTATAATCTAGAAGAAATGGAAAGGGAGTTCTTTGAAGCAATCGAAGAATTAAAAAAAATAGACTTCATAGATAGTGAGGACTACTTGAATCAAGCACAAAGAGCTGGTAAAGCAATATTGTGCGAAGGAGCTCAAGGCTCACTATTAGACGTTGATTTCGGAACGTATCCATTTGTAACTTCTTCAAATACAACTGCAGCTGGTGCTTGTACCGGTTTAGGGATTGCTCCAAATAAAATAAAAGAGGTTTACGGAATTTTTAAAGCGTATGTAACTCGAGTAGGAAGTGGTCCTTTTCCAACGGAACTTTTTGATGAAGATGGTGCAACAATGGCGAGCGTTGGAAATGAATTTGGTTCTGTTACCGGAAGACAAAGACGTTGTGGCTGGCTGGATTTAGTTGCGCTAAAATACGCTGTTCAAATTAATGGTGTAACGCAATTGATGATGATGAAAGGCGATATTCTTTCTGGATTTCCAATCCTGAAAGTTTGTACTCATTACAATTATAAAGGCAAAGCGATTTCGAATTTTCCATACAATATCGAACCGGAAAACGTAACTCCTATCTATAAAGAATTAAAGGGCTGGGAGGCAGATTTAACAGAAATGACTACTTATGAACAATTACCAATCGAATTGAAAGAATACATTGAATTCATTGAGGCAGCAGTTGAAGTGCCAATAAAAATTGTTTCTGTTGGACCAGACAGAAAGCAAACGATTACAAAATAACAACTTAACGCTCTGAAATTTCAGGGCGTTTTTTTATAATTATCCCACAAATGAATAACCCAAATATAAAAATAAAACAAACTGATTTGCTTTCTGATAATTGGTACATTTTAAACAAAGTTACTTTCGATTTTTTAAGAAAGGACGGACAATGGGTTACCCAAAAAAGAGAAGTTTACGATAGAGGAAATGGAGCCGGAATCTTACTCTATAATCGAGAACAAAGAACAATCATTCTTACCAAGCAATTCCGACTCCCTACTTACCTCAACGGAAACGAATCTGGCATGATGATTGAAGTTTGTGCGGGAATGTTAGATCAAGATCATCCTGAACAATGCATCATCCGAGAAGCCGAAGAAGAAACAGGCTATCGTATAAATTCTGTTCAAAAAATTATGGAAACCTATATGTCACCGGGTGCTATTACCGAAATTTTACATCTATTTATAGGTGAATATGATGCTTCAATGAAAGTTCACGAAGGCGGAGGATTAGAACACGAACAAGAAGAAATAGAAGTAATTGAAATGCATTTTGAAGAAGCCTATAAAATGATTGAAACTGGCGAAATAAAAGATGCTAAAACCATTATATTGTTGCAATATGCCAAAATAAATAATCTCGTTGGATAGAATAAAATCATAAGTTTAGTCAAAATTTTACTAATTTTACTCAAACGATTTTAAGTTTTGAAAAACGACCAAGTAAAAAACTCAGCACTTCTCGAAAAACCTGGAATTTCTCAACCGGAAATTATTAGTTCAACTGCTTTGGAGCAAATTCAGAAATTTAGAAAAATGCAACCTTCATCAAAAGAATTAATTGAGGGAATTTTGTCCGGAAATATTTCTGATTTAAGCCGCGCAATTACGTTGGTCGAAAGCACTAATTCTGAACATTTGGCGAAAGCTAATGAAGTGATTAATGCTTGCTTGCCAAAGGCCACTAAATCAGTACGAATAGGAATTACTGGAGTTCCTGGCGTTGGTAAAAGTACATTCATCGAAGCCTTTGGAATATATTTGACGGGGTTGGGGAAAAAAGTAGCGGTTCTTGCCGTTGATCCATCTAGTACAATTTCACACGGAAGTATTCTAGGCGATAAAACCCGAATGGAGGAATTGGTAAAAGATGTAAATACTTACATTAGACCTTCTGCTTCCGGAGAAACTTTGGGTGGAGTGGCAAGAAAAACGAGAGAAACCATCACGCTTTGCGAAGCGGCTGGATTTGACACCATTCTTATTGAAACTGTTGGCGTTGGCCAAAGCGAAACCGCGGTTCACAGTATGGTAGATTTCTTTTTATTACTCAAAATTTCTGGAGCTGGCGACGAATTGCAGGGAATCAAAAGAGGAATTATGGAAATGGCTGATGCCATAGTCATCAACAAAGCGGATGGTGATAATATAAAAAAAGCAAATCTAGCCAAAGTAGAATTCAACAGAGCCTTACATTTATTTCCTGCAAAAAAATCTGGTTGGACTCCCACAACTTCTACTTGCAGCGCCATTACTCAGGAAGGAATTCCTGAAGTTTGGAAAACTATCGAAAACTTTCTTGAACTTACAAAAGCAAATAATTATTTCTTATACAACCGAAAGGAACAAAATCATTATTGGATGCTAGAAACCATAAATGAGCAATTGAAAGCTAATTTTTACAATCATCCTGAAATTCAAAAACTTTTGAATTCCAATAAAAAAGCGGTACAAAACGATGAAATATCACCTTTTGCAGCCGCTCAATTAATATTAGAAACGTATTTTAAGAAATAATTATTCTTTCTCGTAACGCTCCATTTCTCTGTCGTAAAACTCATTGGCCAGTACAATCAAACCCTCCATTTCAGCGTTGAGTTCCCCTTCGTCAATATCTTCGGCTTCTTCCATAAATTCTACTTCATCATCTTTAAGATTGATTATAAAACGAGGATAATCAAGGTGAATGATAAAAATATCTTCAGGAAAATCGGTATTGTCTCCTAGTAAAAATTTTGGTAATTCCATTTTAAAAAGTTATAAGTTAATGGGTTATGTGTTATACGTTATTAAACCAATAACGCATAACACATAACTCTTTTTTATTTATCAGACAAAATTACTGGCGCACTTCCTTTTCCCATAAAAATAATTTTAGTGTTGGGAGAGGTGGCAATTTCTTTTTGCGCTTTTATTTGTTCGTATTGTAATTGTTTGTCGGTCAAACCTGTAGAAATAATCCTTTGATAATCAGCAATACCTTGTGCTTCCACTCTTTTTCTTTCGGCTTCTTGTTTTTCTTTTTGGAGGACAAAAGTCATTTTTTGAGCATCTTGTTCCGCATTAATTTTACTTTCGATGGTTGTTTTAACTGACGCTGGAAGGTTGATATTTCTAATCAACAATTGCTCTAAAATCAAACCTCTAGCTTTAAAGTCTTTCTCAATACTTTTGAAAATTCGCTGTTGAAACTCATTCCTTTTTGTAGAATACAGGGCAACCGCATCATAATAAACAGCATTGTCACGAATCCGAGTTCTGGTTACTGGACGAACGATTTTATCTGTATAATTGACCCCAATTTGCTTGAAAATTTTTGGCGCATCAGTTGGTGTGATTTTATATAAAACGGTCAGATCGATTACTACTTCCAGCCCATCATTTGACAACACACGAATAGCATCATCTCCTTCTTCTGCGCCTTCATTATGAACAGCAGACATCGTATAATTTTGAGTTTGAATATCAAAATCAGTCACGTCTAGAAGTGGATTTATTAAATGCAAACCACTTTCCAAAACATCAGGCTGAACACTTCCATAAAGTGATTTAACTCCTACTTTTCCAGCATCGATTTGTTTGAACATAGAGGAGAAAATTCCTAAAGCAATAAAAATTAATGCAATGATTCTAAGCATACTCGAAAACCTGGCAAATGGATTACTTACATTACTTTTTAATCCATAACTGACAATTAGTAAGATAACCCCGATAATAATAGATAGTATCATTTTTTAAATTTATTTATTTGTTGATTATATGTACAATTACGTTCGAAGTTACAAATTTTTTAAGAAAAAACTTTAATTCTCTGAATTTTCTATAACCAACTTTTTGGTCAATCTTGCAAAACGAATATACAAAAACAAGGCAGCAGCGGTTAAACCTGCTAAAAGACCAATCCAGATTCCAGTTGCTCCCAAATTTGTATGTATTCCTAAATAATAGGAAATTGGAAATCCCACAACCCAATAGGCCACAAAAGTAATATACATGGGAATCTTAACATCTTGCAAGCCGCGCAAAGCACCTAAAACAACTACCTGAATTCCATCAGAAATTTGAAACACTGCAGCTACTAAAAGCAATTTCGATGCTATACTTATAATTTCAGCATTATCTAAAACTTGAAACGGATCAGACATATTTAAAAATAAATGGGGAAGAAATTTATGGAAAATGACAAACATAATTCCAAAGAACATTTCCACCAATATGGCCAAGAAAAAAATAGAACGAGCCACTACAATTAATTCTTTGTAATCTTTCATCCCTTTTGAGTGACTAACTCTTATCATCGAAGCTACACTAAAACCCATCGCAACCATAAATGTTGAGGAAGCAAGAGTCAAAGCAATTTGATTCGCAGCCTGACTGTTTTTACCTAATGAACCCGAAAGCCAAATTGCCGCAGTAAACAAAGCTACTTCAAACAACATTTGCATTGCAGAAGGAAAACCAAGATTGATAATTTTGTTCAATATTGATTTTTTAATTTCTGTAAAGGTAAAATTCTCGAAGTACCTTCTAAATGTCGCATTATGCTTCAATATATAATGCATAAAAACCACCATCATTATTCTGGAAATCACAGTTCCTAATGCAGCTCCCAGAATCCCTAATTTTGGGAAACCCCAAATGCCATAAATCAAAACATAATTAAAGAAAACGTGAACTACATTAGCCAAATAAATAGCGTACATCGAATATTTTGTCTGTGATAAACCGTCCGCAAATTGCTTATATCCCTGAAAAATAACTACCGGAATCAACGAAAAAGCAACCCAATCAATATAAGGAGATGCAAGTTCTACCACCGCTTCGGGCTGGTTCATAAGTCTCATTATTGGCTTGGCCAAAACAATTAAAATACATATAGTAATTCCTAAAATGGTACTTAAAAATAAACCGTGATGAAATGTAGTTCGAATTTTAATGTCATCTTTTTCCGCGTCAGCCTCAGCAATCAAGGGTGTAATTGCAGTAGAAAATCCAATTCCCAATGACATTCCAATAAAAATAAAACTATTGCCCAGCGAAACCGCCGCTAACTCGGTCGAGCCAAGGTTGCCAACCATAAAATTATCGACAATTCCTATCAAGGTATGACCCAGCATCCCTAAAATAACAGGATAAGCTAATTGTAGATTATAGGAAAACTCTTTTGTATATTTGGAAAAATTCACTTTGGATTATTTTGGTTGGCAAAGATATAGCAAATGCACAAAACAAATTCGATGTATTATACCAATTAAAGAGGTTTTGCATATATTTTGAAGTTTACGGCCTTTTTTTCAACTCTAAAAATATTTTTTTTATGCAATATTTTACAATTCAATCCCTACTCAAAATCACTGGAATTGGCTCTGCCTCAGGAATCATTTACAAAGACAATTCCTTGTTTATTATATCAGACAATAGCAGTTTTCTTTACAATTATAATTTACAAGAAAATACACTGACCAAAATTCCAATTACGGAAAACCCTCAAGAAAATATTGCTAAAAAAGACAAATTCGATTTCGAATCTATAGCCTTAAAAGGAAATAAATTGCATATTTTGGGCTCTGGCTCTACTTCTAAAAGAGAAAAAAGAATTACGTATAACCTTGATACCGAAACAATAGTTGAGAAAGATTTGACAAAATTGTATAAACAATTAAAGGAAAATTTTTCGATTTCTGATGATGAATTGAACAACGAAGGTGCTTTTTTCAACACCGATCAATGGTATTTATTTCAAAGAGGAAATGGAGCCAATTCAAAAAACGGGATCTTTAAATTGAATGATAATTTAAATGAAAATGCCAATATTGAATTCATTCCAATACCATTGCCTAAAATAAATAATATCGAAACATCCTTCACCGATGCGATTTTAGTTGAAGATAAAATTTATTTTTTGGCCACAGCCGAAGACACTACTTCGACTTATGATGATGGTGAAATAGTAGGAAGTATTATTGGTTGTATGGATTTGAAAACATTGGAAATCGAAAATACTTTAAAAATTTCCGACTCGCATAAATTTGAAGGATTGACATTTTATAAAAAAACGGAAGATAAAATTGAATTCCTTCTTTGCCAAGACAATGATACCGAGGTTTTAGAAACTGAAATTTTCAGACTTATTTTAAACGTAAAAGCTTCCAGCCATTAAAAGGCTGGAAGCTTTAGTAAGATTTGAAGTTTTTTTTACACTTCTATATTCAAACCCGAGACCGCAGGTCGAACAGACGAAGTAAACTCCATCCGCATACTCCCATCTTCATCAATTTTAGTCAAATTGATTTCTTGCAAAGTATTTGCTAATTCAGGGTTCCAAGGCGTTTTTACCCGCACATAATTCTCAGTAAACCCGTGAATATAACCTTCTTTATTTTCTGTTTCGAACAAAACAGTTCTATGGGTTCCCAATTGGCTTTCATAAAAAGCACGACGTTTTTTTACGGATAAACTGCGTAACATTTTGCTTCTCTTCGCTCGAACGTTAGCAGGAACAACTCCGCTCATTTCAGCAGCTTCGGTATTATCACGTTCCGAATAGGTGAAAACGTGTAAATAGGAAATAGCCAAATCGTTTAAGAAATGATAGGTTTCAAGAAAATGCTCGTCCGTTTCGCCTGGAAAGCCAACAATTACATCCACGCCAATACAAGCGTGAGGCATCACTTCCCGAATTTTATTTACTCGTTCCGTATATATTTCGCGAAGGTAACGACGCTTCATCAACTTCAGGATGTCATTGCTGCCAGATTGCAACGGAATATGAAAATGCGGGACAAAAGTTCGGCTTTTGGATACAAATTCAATGGTTTCGTTTTTTAATAAATTGGGTTCGATAGAGGAGATTCGCAATCTTTCGATTCCTTCCACTTTATCCAATTCCTGGACCAGTTCCAAGAATGTATGTTCGTGTTTTTTGTTCCCAAATTCTCCTTTTCCGTAATCGCCAATGTTTACTCCAGTCAGGACAATCTCTTTAATTCCTTGCTCTGAAATTTCTTTGGCATTTTTCAACACGTTTTCCAATTCGTCACTTCGAGAAATTCCTCTTGCCAACGGAATCGTACAATAGGTACATTTGTAATCACAACCATCTTGCACTTTTAAGAAAGCACGAGTTCTATCTCCAATAGAATAACTTCCTACATAAAAATCGGCTTCTGCAATTTCGCAAGAATGTACTTCGCCAAAATCATTTTTGGACAAATCATTAATATAATCGGTGATTTTAAATTTTTCGGTGGCGCCAAGAACCAAGTCAACTCCGTCAACAGCAGCTAATTCTTCAGGTTTCAATTGAGCATAACAACCAATAGCGGCAATAAAAGCTTTATTATTGAGTTTCATCGCTTTTCGTACGACCTGCTTGAATTGTTTATCGGCATTTTCAGTCACTGAACACGTATTAATGACATACATATCGGCAACTTCTTCAAAATCGACGCGGTCGAAACCTTCGTCCTGAAAGTTTCTTGCAATGGTCGAAGTTTCTGAAAAATTCAGTTTACAACCAAGGGTATAAAAGGCAACTTTTTTTCTATTTTCCATAAAATAACTCAATTAATGAAACCTGCCTGCCGGTGGGCAGGTCGTTGTCAAAAAATTGAGGTTGCAAATTTACGTATAAATTGCAAGATTTAAAATTGGATTATCATTATATTTGTAAATAGGCTTTAAAACTAAAAATGATGCAACCGACTAATTTACAAAAAGATAAACTGGACTTAATTGATAAAATTCTCCACACGGAAGATCAAAGCACATTGGATTTCTTAAAAAGTGTTTTAAATGACGAAACTTTGGAATATCAATTAAGTGAAGACCAAAAAAATATTGTTCGAGAAAGCACTAAAAATTATTTGTCAGGAAAAGACAAAGGGAAATCTTGGGAGGAAGTTAAATCGAAATTACTTTCAAACCGAAATGAGTAAATTGACAGAAGTTCTCTCACTTCAGGCTGAAAACGAACTGGAAGACGCGTTATATTTCTATGATTTAATTTCAACAAAAATCGGAGACAACTTTCTAAATCAAATCAATACTTGTATTGAATCTATTTTGTTAAATCCAGAAACTTACAAATTAGAATTTGATATCTATCGTCAAGCAGTTGTGAAAAAATTTCCATTTGTCATTATTTACACTAAAATTGATTCTAAAATTTTAATTTCAGCCATTTTTCATACCAGCAAAAATCCAAACAAAA
>CAMDGJ010000100.1 GCA_945897545.1 Flavobacterium psychrophilum | reverse complement strand
CTTTTTATTTTTTATACAAAAAAATAAAAAGGATTTTCATTGCAATCAGGGCTAGGGTTATTCGATTCTAAAAGACTTATACTTTTTAAACAAAGTTACTCTTATTAAATTTAAAGAAAAACAAAAAATAGTAACAGATTAAACTATTTTCAATATTTTTGGTCGTATCACAAAACATTCAAAATATGCATAAAATAGTATATCCTTTGCTAATTGTTTTATTGTTTGCTAGTTGTAGTTCTGAAACCTCAGCACCAACTCCTGCTCCTGCCGAAACGCTTTATTTTCCACCACAAACTGGTGACATTTGGGAAACAAAAGCTATTGCGGATTTGGGCTGGAAACAAACAGCCGTTCAACCGTTGCTAGATTATTTGTCTGTCAAAAACTCCAAAGGTTTCATAATATTAGTAAACGGAAGAATAGTTATGGAAAATTATTTCAACGGACATTCCGCTTCAACCGGATGGTATTGGGCTAGTGCCGGAAAAACCTTGACCGCGACCTTGACAGGAATTGCCCAGCAAGAAGACGTAATCAACATCAACAACAAGGTTTCGGATTATATAGGAACGGGCTGGACGAATATGCCATTGGCCAAAGAGAACCTGATTACCAATAAACATTTACTCTCGATGACTTCCGGCATCGAAGACGTTGCCAATGGCGATGATGTCACTCCCGCAAAACTCACCTACAAAGCTGATGCCGGAACACGCTGGGCTTATCACAATGTTTATGTAAAATTGCAGGATGTTATTGCTCAAGCTAGTGGACAAAATTGGTCAACTTATTTCAATACAAAATTGAGAGACAAAATCGGAATGACTGGCAGCTGGATTCAAGTGGATAACAACAGCGTATATTGGAGCACCACTCGAAGTATGGCGCGTTTTGGTTTGTTGATGCTCAATAAAGGAAAATGGGACAACACAACAATTCTAAATGAAACTTATTTTAATGAAGCTAAGGCTACTTCTCAAAATATCAATTTGGGCTACAGCTATTTGTGGTAGTTGAACGGAAAAGACAGCTATCATTTACTGCAATCTCAACTTAAATTTAAAAGAAGTTTAATTCCTACTGGACCAAATGATATGTTTATGGCTTTAGGAAAAAACGATCAAAAAATATATGTAGTTCCTAGTAAAAAAATGGTGGTCATCAGAATGGGAGATGCTGCCAATGCAGTAAATCTTGCTTTATCTGACTTTGACGATGTACTTTGGCAAAAAATAAATGCTTTGTATCAATAAATTTTATTTGCTTTTCTTTCTATTAAAAAACCCTACAATAAAGAAAATTGCACCAAAAAAAAGCAAAGCATAATACAACGGAATGTTTTTGTCTCGTGTCACATTTGACAATACAAAGCAAACAACACTCGATAAATAAAAATAAATGGGTGGTATATTTTTCATTGAACAAAAATTCATTTTGCCATTATTTAAAAAAACTATCTACAAATTCGTATTTATTAAAAACCTGCAAATCCTCGATTCCTTCACCTACTCCAATATATTTTACAGGAATTTTGAATTGGTCTGAAATCCCGATAACCACACCACCTTTGGCAGTACCATCCAATTTTGTAACTGCAAGCGACGTTACTTCGGTGGCTGCGGTAAATTGTTTAGCTTGTTCAAAAGCGTTTTGTCCCGTTGAGCCATCAATAACCAACATCACATCGTGTGGCGCATCGGCAACTACTTTTTGCATTACACGTTTTACTTTGGTCAATTCGTTCATCAAGTTGATTTTGTTGTGCAAACGACCTGCTGTGTCAATGATCACAATATCGGCGTCTTGAGCCACTGCTGATTGCAATGTATCAAAAGCTACAGAAGCTGGATCGCTACCCATATTTTGTCTTACGATAGGTACACCAACTCTATCAGCCCAAATTTGTAATTGATCAATAGCTGCGGCGCGAAAAGTATCAGCTGCACCAAGAACGACTTTGTAACCCGCTTTTTTGAATTGAAAAGCGAGTTTGCCAATAGTTGTCGTTTTTCCAACTCCGTTTACTCCAACGACCATCAAAACATAAGGCTTTACATTTATTGGAATTACAAATTCGGTGGCTTCTCCGGAATTAGTTTCTGAGAGCAAACCAGCAATTTCTTCATGAAGAATTTTATTGAGTTCTTCTGTTCCAAGAAATTTATCTTCGGAAACGCGCTTTTCTATTCGGGTGATGATTTTAAGGGTTGTATTTACTCCAACGTCTGAGGATACGAGGATTTCTTCGAGATTGTCTAAAACCTCATCGTCAACTTTTGATTTTCCCGCAACGGCTTTGGATAATTTAGTAAAAAAAGATGTTTTTGATTTTTCTAAACCTTTGTCCAGCGACTCTTTTTTATCGGAAGAAAATAATTTTTTAAAAAAACTCATTACATTAAAAAGTTAGAAGTTAAAAGTTAAAAACCCTAATTCAAATATTCATTTAATACAAAATCTAAAAAGGTTTTGGTATTAAAAAAATTTGATTAACGCCAGAGCATATCGTACAGACGAAGCAAATATAGAAAATAAAAAAGCTACTTCCGAATGAAAGTAGCTATTCTATATAATGCGACGATGAATTATTTCTTTTTCAAGAACTCATCAACTGCTTCAGGAGTCATAATAGATTCTACGAACGTATATGCGCCAGTTTTCGGAGATTTAACCATTTTGATGGCTTTTGATAATCTCTTAGAAGATGTTTGTAAGGATGCTACGGTTTTCTTTGCCATGATTCAAATGTGTATTTTGTATTTTAATAAAGTCTATAAATGATGACCATTTTAGACTATTTAAAATCTCTAATTATTATTTAATTTCTTTGTGAACAGTTACACGTTTCAAGATTGGATTAAATTTTTTAATCTCTAATCTGTCTGGAGTGTTTTTCTTGTTTTTTGTTGTTATGTATCTTGAAGTCCCTGCAACACCTGTTGTTTTGTGTTCAGTACATTCTAAAATCACTTGTATTCTATTACCTTTTGCTTTCTTTGCCATGTTGCTATATATTTAGGAATGGATTATTTAATAAATCCGCCTGCTTGTGCTTTTTTCAAAACTGCAGCGATTCCATTTTTATTAATTGTTTTTACCGTAGATGCAGCTACTCTAAGAGTAATCCATCTGTCTTCTTCAGGAAGATAAAAACGCTTTTTAACTAAGTTAACAGAAAATTTTCTCTTAGTTTTATTCATAGCGTGAGAAACGTTATTTCCTACCATCGCTTTTTTACCCGTAAGGTCGCAAACTCTTGACATTATCTTATCTTTTATCGTTATTCAAAATCAGGGTGCAAAGAAAAGAAAAATAAACGGATGAAGCAAAAAATTATCACACATTTTTTAATATTTCTTTACGCAAGAGTTCGATGCTCTTAATCACCGCTCTGTCAATCACTTTTTCACGAGATTTACCAAAATTAAACTCATTTACTATAACTTCATTTGGCGTTGCCAATGCAATAAAAACGGTGCCAAGTTCTGCATTTGAGTCTCCTTTTGTAGGCCCGGCATTTCCTGTAGTAGCAATGGCATAGTCTGTTTTCATTATACTTTGCACATTTATTGCCATTTGTTTTGCCACTGCTGCACTTACTACGGAATGCTCTTTGATTAAATCTTCTGCTATACCCAATACAGCTATTTTTGTTTCGGTAGCGTACGACACAATACTTCCTTTGAAGTAATTTGAAGCACCATCAACCGATGTCAAAATCTGTGCAATTTGACCTCCTGTACAACTTTCTGCAGTGGATATGGTTTTATTTTGTTGTATCAAAAGCTTTGCTACAACTCTCTCTAATGTTTCATCATCTTCAAAACCAACAATGATATCTCCAATTATTTTAGTCAATGACGCCACATTCTCGTCAATAGCCTTTTCTAAGAACGGCTTATCCGTTCCTCTTGCAGAAATACGCAGTCTTACTCTCCCAATGCTAGGTAAATATGCTAATTTCAAGAACTCGGGTAAATTATTTTCCCAATTTTCAATTCTTTCGGCAACCATACTTTCGCCTTGACCGTAAGTAAGAATTGTTTTATGAATAATGTAAGGTCGTTTGTATTCCCGAACTACTTTGGGGATTATTTCATTTTCAACCAAATACTTCATTTCATAAGGAACTCCTGGTAGTGAAATAAACACCGTATTTTCTTTTTTCATCCACATTCCGGGTGCAGTTCCTGCTTTGTTGTGCAGGACAGTGCATTTCGAAGGAACTAAAGCTTGATCCTTGTTAAGTTGCGTAATTTTTCGTTTATAAAAACCTTCTATTATTTGAGTAACATGAGCGAGAACTTCATCGTTAACTACCAATACATCATCAAAATAATCACAAAATGTTTTTTTGGTAATATCGTCTTTCGTTGGACCAAGTCCGCCAGTAATTAATACTAGATCAACCTTATTCTGAAAATTAGTAAAAGTATCAAGAATATGCTGCTTGTTATCGCTTATGGAAATCATTTCGTGAATCTCAACACCAATTTTATCTAATGATTTGGCAATTAAAGCTGAGTTAGTATCAACGATTTGCCCTATTAGAATTTCATCACCTATTGTAATTATTGCTGCTTTCATTTGAAGTTAGAGGTTGGAAGTTTGAAGCTTGAATATTGAATCTTGAAGTTTGTAATTTTGCCTGTTCATCTGAAATATATAATCTGTTTAGTATTGACCTGTCTGCCGACAGGCAGGTGGAAATGGAAAGCTTTTTTGCCTAAAATCAGTATTTTTTTCAAAATAAAAAAGAGCAACCAGAGGAAGCTCCTTTTATCTTTTTTTTCTAAAAAAGGTGTTTTTGGTGAAAAACTTGAAACGTCCCGATAGCTTATCGGGAAGCAGGAAATACCTGCCTACCGGCAGGCAGGACTTCTTATAATTCAAAATCTTTTTTCAATTCTTTTACCGCTTCTTCAACTTGATTTCTAATACTCTTATAAGTTTCTTTAATTTCTTTCTTTTCTCCCTCAGCTTTTGTCCATGCTTCAACTTGTAAAATTTCTTCGGAAGCCATCTTTAATCCAAGTAAATCTAGGGATGGTTTTATTTTGTGTGCGTATGAATAAGCATGTTTATGATCATTCTTTTTAATTCCTTCTTTGATTTCCGCAAGGTCCTCAGGAATTTCAGTTACAAATAGTGTAACTATTTGAATTACAAATTCTGGATCATTATCTGAAAGCGCGTATACTTTTGATAGGTTGTAATGTAGTGCCATTATTTTATTTTTATGCTAAATAGTTTATTACCTTCCAAAAACCCTTCTAATATATCATCTGATTTTACCGCTGCTACACCTTCCGGAGTTCCAGTAAAAATAATATCGCCAATTTTTAAAGTAAAATATTGTGAAATATAAGAAATGAGTTCATCAATTTTCCACAACATATAACAGGCATTGCTCTTTTGAACCGTTTTATAATTTTTAGTTAATTCAAAGGTAATATTTTCCAATGATTTAAATTGCTTTTTTTGTATAAATTCACCTATTACGGCTGATCCATCGAACGATTTTGCTTTTTCCCAAGGCAATCCTTTAGCTTTTAATTCGTTTTGCAAATCACGAGCCGTAAAATCAATTCCTACACTAATTTCGTCATAATATTTATGAGCAAATTTTTTTTCAATATATTTTCCAACTTTATTTATTCGAACTATTAGTTCGATTTCGTGATGAATATCGTTTGAAAATTCAGGAATTACAAAAGGATGCTGCTTTAATAAAACGGCAGAATCAGGTTTCATAAAAATAACCGGTTCTGATGGTCTTTCGTTTTGTAGCTCCGCAATATGATTGACATAATTCCTTCCTATGCAGATAATCTTCATTAATTTCAGATTTCAGATTTCAGATTTCAGATTTTAGATTTCAGTCTGCTACCTGTTCTCTGTAATCTATTTAGTGTTTAATTTTCTTAACTTAATTGCTGTCAAAACTTTCTTAGTATACAATGGAAAATCAGCATTTTGAATCCAACTGAAATAGCCCGGTTCGGTTTCTAAAACTTTGACGACTTTTACTCCTTTGTGTTTTCCAAATGTAAAAATTTCATCATTATCAGCGTCAAACGCAATCATTCCCGCAAAATCAGCAATTTTTTTTCTTGTTGTAAATTCAGATAACAATTTTATGTCGTTTTCCAATTCTGGATAACGATCTAATTGGGCTTTCATAATTTCGTAGGTTGCCATGGTATCGGCTTCGGCAGAATGAGCATTTTCTATACTTTGATTGCAGTAGAACTTCATTGCCGCACTTAATGTTCTTTCTTCCATTTTATGAAAAATAGTCTGAACATCTACAGAAACTCTGTTTTTCATATCAAAATCAACACCAGCGCGAAGCAATTCTTCTGCTAACAATGGAATATCAAAACGATCTGAATTGTATCCAGCTAAATCTGAATCTTTGATCATATTGTAAACCTGTGAAGCCAATTCGTTGAAGGTGGGCTCATTTGCCACTTTCTCATTGCTGATGCCGTGAATGGCTGTTGATTGTGGTGGAATTGGAATAGTTGGATTGACTAACCAAGTTTTACTTTCTTTATTTCCGTTAGGGAAAACTTTAAAGATTGATATTTCTACAATTCGATCTTTGGCGACATCAATTCCAGTGGTTTCTAGGTCGAAAAAACAAATTGGTTTGTTAATCTTGAGCTCCATTTATAAATTTTAGAATGACAAATATATCTTTTTGAAGGTACCGTTCGTCGATTATTTAAAAAAGTTTTGGACAAAAATCAAAGAACCCAACTAATTTATAAAACTGCCAGGTTTTATATCTATTTAGTCCCGTAAACATTAAAAATCATTATCTAAATCAAATGCTTCTAGATATTCGGCCACACGTTTTACAAAGCTTCCGCCAAGCGCTCCATCTACAACACGGTGGTCATAGCTGTGTGAGAGAAACATCTTGTGACGAATTC
The DNA here is from genome assembly GCA_945897545.1 of Flavobacterium psychrophilum. Taxonomy (GTDB): domain Bacteria; phylum Bacteroidota; class Bacteroidia; order Flavobacteriales; family Flavobacteriaceae; genus Flavobacterium; species Flavobacterium psychrophilum_L. Next base: position 3,050 of record CAMDGJ010000100.1, on the reverse strand, counting down.
CTATAAAATCTCCTTCTAGAGTTTCGATAACTGCCGGAACTTTTCGGATAGCACCAAGGGCCAATATTCCTACTTGCGGTTGATTGATAATTGGAGTTCCAAAAACACTTCCAAAAGTCCCCACATTTGTTACTGTGTAAGTTCCACCATGGGTATCGTCTGGTTTTAGTTTTCCGGCTTTTGCTCTGCCTCCTAAATCATTCACGGCTTTTGCCATTCCTACTAAATTCAATTGGTCTGCATTTTTAATAACGGGAACGATTAAGTTTCCATTGGGTAATGACGCCGCCATTCCGAGGTTTATATTTTTCTTTTTGATAATGAAATCACCATCTAGGGCAATATTCATCATTGGGAAATCTTTCAAGGCTTTGGCAACAGCCTCCATAAAAATCGGAGTATAAGTCAGTTTCTCGCCTTCTCTTTTTTCGAAAGCAGTTTTCACTTTTTCTCTCCATTTTACAATATTTGTCACATCAACTTCGATAAACGATTGCACGTGTGCTGAAGTTTGTACCGACGCCACCATATAACCCGCAATCAGCTTGCGCATTCGGTCCATTTCAATGATTTCATCACCTCCATTTACTGAAACTGGCGCAGCAACTTGTGGTTGATTGTTTATGGTTGGTTGAACAAGGGGTTTTGGCACCCCTACAGCGCTCGGCAGCACAAAACCTCTATTTTTTATATAATTTAAAACATCTTCCTTAGTTACTCTACCTTCTTTTCCTGAACCGGAAATATTTTCCAATTCGGCAACAGAAATACCTTCTTCCTTGGCAATATTTTTGACCAATGGTGAGAAGAATTTATCAGAATCCGTCCCGATAGCTATCGGGATAGTTGGAGTTTCATGAGCGTCTTTGACCACTTCAATACTTTTTTCGATGGCTGACACTTCAACTGGAGCAACAACTTCTTGTTTTGGAGTTTCTGAAACTGAATCGACTTCGGTTTCAATAATAGCAATAGTCTGACCAACCTGAACCAAATCATCTTTGCCAAATAATTGTTCCACTAAAACTCCTGAAACTTCGCTTGGCACTTCGCTGTCTACTTTATCAGTTGCGATTTCAAGCACAGCTTCGTCGGCTTCAATTTTGTCACCCACTTGTTTCAACCAGTTTGTAATGGTCGCTTCTGCAACGCTTTCTCCCATTTTTGGAAGTTTCAATTCAAATCTTGCCATATTATTAATCCAAAAGGTGATTTTGATTTTATGAGTGCAAAATTAGTAATTATTTTTAGTTATTAACCTATATTTAAAGGTTTTTGGACAAATCTAAAATCTGAAATCTAAAATCTAAAATCTAAAATCTAAAATCTTGATGACTTCTCCCCTATCAAAACTACTGTTGCTGCCAATCATGTAATCAGATGATTCAGGAATAATTTTAAAAGTAAAACCCTTGTTATTATTGGTTTCAAAAGTTTTAATTATAGTCTTAAAATCGAGGTGATTTTGGTCGAAAATAATTTCAATATTTGCATTTTCCGCAAACGATTTCGTAATATTCTGTCGTTTCACTAATTTCCCCAATTGATTTTCTAATTTTCCTCTCAAAACCTCATCTTCAGATACAAGAATGAAAAATTCTGGGCTTGGTTTTAGTTTTGGTTTTCCCTGAAACATTTTGACCAATGAAAAAAACACAATTCCCATTTTCATAAAAACCGAAAATAAAAAAGACACCTCGAAATGCTTTTTGTAAAAGAAATTCATTGCTTCCTGAAAGCGTTTCATATAGGTTTCGTCCTTAATTGTGCTTTCACCCTTATAATGTATCACAGACGTTTCGTGAAAATAATAATTTGATTTCCCTTTTTTTAACGCCATATACGACAAATCAAAATCATCAGAATACATAAAACAATTTTCGTCGAAACCGTTAATTTCATTATACAAATCACGCTTCAACAGCATAAATGCGCCAACGAGAATTTCGACTTTTCCAGTTTTATTTTCGGATAAATGTTGGGCATAATATTTTCCAAATGTTTTCGGAAAGATTTTATACAAACCAGTAATTTTGGTAAAAGCTACAAACGGTGTTGGAATTCCACGTTTGCTTTCGGGTAGAAAATTTCCCGTTCCGTCGATGAGTTTTACACCAACAATTCCCAAATCTTTTTGTTTTTTGGCGAAAGCCATCACTTTCGTAAAAGTATCTTCGGCTACAACCGTATCTGGATTTAAAATACAAATATATTCCCCTTGAGCTGCGGCAACACCAATGTTATTACCTTTTGGGAAACCTAAATTTTCCTTGTTTTCTATGAGTTTTACATTTGGAAAACGCTTTTTCATCATTACGCAACTGTCATCTTGTGAATTGTTGTCGATTACAATAATTTCGGCATCAATATTTTGTGTCGCATTTTGAACACTTAGAACACAAAGTTCTAAGAAGTAACGCACATTGTAATTAAGGATGATTATGGATAGTTGCATTGGACAAATATAATTGAAAAATATAATTTTACATTGATTTCCTTCTTAGATTCAACCAAATAAAAGAAAAAAAAAGCCGTTTCATTACAAAACAGCTTTATAGTTATATGTTTATTTAATTTTATTTTCCTGATTCTTTTTTGGCATCATTCACCATTTTGTCATTTGCCGTAATGGCAAATTCTACTCTACGGTTTTGACTTCTACCTTCTGGTGTGTCGTTAGTGGCAATGGGTTCAGCAATTCCTACACCAGTAGTTTTAAAACGGGAAGCAACTAAACCTTTTACAATTAAATAATTTTTAACTGATTCAGCTCTTTGTCCTGAAAGCGTCAAATTATATTCTGGTTTGCCAGTAATATCCGTGTATCCAAAAATTTCAATATTAGTATCGGCATATTCTGTAAATACTGGAACCAATTTATCTAAATTCGCTCTTGCTTGAGTAGTCAATGTTGATTTACTAATATCAAAACGAACTGCATTCTCATTTAAAACCAAACGAATTCCTTCGCCTACTCTCTCTACATCGGCTCCTGGCAATGCCTGATCAATTTCTCTGGCTTGCTTATCCATTTTATTTCCAATCAAAGC
>CAMDGJ010000099.1 GCA_945897545.1 Flavobacterium psychrophilum | reverse complement strand
CTATAATTTAATAATTATAAAAACAAATCTATTTATTTAAAATTACAGTTTTATTTTACAAAAAAATTAAGTATAATTGTAATCAACATTTATAACTACTTTACTAATGAAACACTTTCTTTTTTTACTGTTAATCACAATCACAACTATTGGGTTTTCGCAAACCAAATCAACTTTATACGTTGACAAAATAAAAGAGTTTGACTCCATTGCCAAGCCAAGTCCAACAAATGATTTGTCGAAATATTTCAGAAGGAATATTGATGACAACTTATTTGATAATTATAAGATTAATGAGTTTGACGAAAATCAAAATCATATTTATTTAGCCTTTAAATTAAGCAAAGAAGATAAAGCGGTGTCCATACGTGCTACATCTCCGTATTCAGAATTAAATAACTCTATAGTAGATGCGTTTTTAAATTTTGATATTAGTAAACTTAATATCAGAGATAAAAGCCCACTAAATATTTATATGTTGCAAATTCTTTCAAGAGACGGGGATAAAATGATTTTTAATTGCAGTACTAATATTATTTATGATCGCTATCCCGTTTATGATGGTTGTGAGTCAAACACTAGTTATTCTGAAATGCAATCCTGCATCAAGAATCTATTAGAGACCTATGTCGCTAATAATATATCACCTGAACAATTACAAAAAGCAAAGGTTTTGGGTTTACTAACTTTTAAACCTCGATTTATTATTGACGAAAAAGGGAGGGTTGAGCGAGTAATTGTTAAAAACCCTAAAGATAGTTTGTCTGTAGAATTAAAACGGATACTGATCCAATTCCCTATCGCTAAAACTCCCGCTTTACGAAATGGAAAACCTACTAAACTCCCTTTTAATGAAACTATTAAATTGATAATAAATTCTGAAAATAAGGAATATATAGCTGACGTAATTAAATCTAAAGATTCTACATTAAATCCAAATAATGAATTAGCATTGCATTTTAAAAAATTTATCAGTAAAGAAGAACTTCAAAAAATCTTTTTTACCCCTTTTTTAAAAAGAATTAGTATTGGATTTAGTTTAGATAAAAAAGGCAAATTGATAAATGTAAAGGCAAACTCTCTTAATCCTATATTAAACAACAGACTTATTGAAATTTTTAGAACTTTTCCTATTGAGAAACTAAATATCAAATCTACCAATGTTTTGGAATCCTACAGTTATACTATAATATCAGAAGCATATCCTGTAAATGTTATTCAGTGTAACGATAAACCTAATGTATACATCCCTGCTTATTATGATAAATATTGCGAAAAATCGGATTCTCCTAAAGAGTTAATGAAATGTTTTAATGAACGAATTAGTACTTATATTGCAAGCTCTTTTGACACAAGTGTGCGATCTAAAACAAACCTTACTGGTGATGTTAGGATATATTGTAGTTTTCAAGTAGATGTTAATTCTAAAATAATTAATATAAAAGTGAAAGCGCCTAACCCAGGCCTAGCTAACGAAATGGAAGATATGCTCAGAGACATGCCTCGCGTTTATAAACCTGCTTATTTAAATGGTGTCGCAATAAAATCATCATATACAATTCCTGTTACTTTTCAACTTGGAAATAATATTCCGGAGGATTCTTTTAAAGGAATGAATAAAAGTAATAGACAATCGCATTAAAACTCACGACCGATTAAAATCAGGTACCCCTGCTAGCGCGAGCTTATAGCTCGTGCCTTTAAGAGATTGTTGTCACGAGCTATAAGCTCGCGCTATCGGGGGCTTAAAGAAGTTATCAAAGGCTGCAATGCCATCGAGAAAGAACAAGCAGAACACGAGCGTTTTGGTTTCGAGCAACCTTCTTATCAAGAAACCATTTCGAATCTAAAAAGTTATATTTTGAAGCGTTGTCAGGATGAGAAGATTTGGCTTTAAGTCCGTGCTTAGTTTTTAGATACTGAACATTGTGACTGAATACTGAACACTATTTTTTCAACTGAAATAGTCCGCATCGCATCTTCATAGCCTTCTACAATTTTATTTCCGTACACCGAAGTAGGCAATTTTGGAAACAAATTTCTATCTGAAACCAAAGCGTTTTCAAGCGGTTGATTGAATGGCGAAAACCCTGCAAACGGATGTGTGGCGCCCCAAAGTGTAATGACTTTTACGCCAAGCATAGCTGCAATATGCGCATTTCCAGAATCCATCGAAAGCATTACATCGAGATTGCTAATGAGTTGTAATTCCTGCTGAAAACTAAGTTGCCCTGCAACGTTGAAAACATTTTCACTGTTTTTTGAAAGTGAATCCAAAAGTTCGATTTCTTTTTTTCCTCCGCCAAAAAGCAAGATTTTATGATTCTTGCTCTCTGCTAATTGGTCGATAACTTGCTGCATTAAATCCAAAGGATACGCCTTAGAATCGTATTGGGCAAAAGGAGCAATTCCTATTTTAATTCCCGAGAAATCGGGAATCTTTTCATTCTCAACTAGTATTTTCAAAATATCATTCGATAAAACTGCCTTTTCTGGAAATTTAGGATTTGATAAATCTACTGTGAAACCAAGTTCTTCAAACACTTTTACATGTCTTTCGAACATGCTGGGCAAAGGTTTGAAAATTTTATTTTCAGAACGTGTTAATGCCGCTTTTCCAGTTCTGTCTTTATCGACAAATGCCGTTTTTTTTCCACTCAAGGCAAAAAGTGTTCGAACCACTTTGGAACGCAAAACATTATGCAAATCGGCAAAAGCATCGATGTGCAAAGCTTTCAAATCTTGAAATAATCGCAGTAATCCAATAAAACCTTTGTGTCGATTTTTTTCATCAAAAGCAAAAAAGGAAACATTGGGAATTCCCTCGAAAAAAGGTTTGAAAAACGGTCGGGAAATAACCGTGATTTTTATTTCGGTATTTTGGTTTACAAAAGCCCTCAAAACAGGAACCGTCATGGCCACATCGCCCATTGCGGAAAGTCTGATAACGGCTATATGTTGTTGTTTTTCGGACAATTACTTAAGGTGTAAAAACCATTAAGAGATTAAGGATCACTAAGTTTTACTTAATTTTCTTAATCCCTTAATGGTTCAAAATAGTCTTTATTATTTTTTATTCTGATACAAAACAGGATTTAACTCATCATCGTTGTACATTTTCATTTGTTTGTATACCTTCATGAATTTATTGCCGTTTTCAATGTCTTTCAGCAAATCATCTATGGCGGTTGACAAATCTGTTCTTTGCTCTAACAATATATTTAATTTTTCTTGGCATTTGTCTCTATGATCTTGCGAAGCTTCGGCACGATGCGCTTCCTCGTTCATGTGATAAATTTTCAAGGCTAATATAGACAACCTGTCAAATGCCCAAGCAGGACTTTCGGAATTGATTTTAGCATTGTCTTTCGCAGCAACCTGCGCATTTTTTTGAAGAAAGTAGCCATCAATATATTCCACCATATCAGTACGTTCTTGATTGGAGGCATCAATTCTGCGCTTCAAAGTCAAGGCTGCAACTGGGTCAATATTTGGATCACGAATAATATCCTCAAAATGCCATTGTACAGTGTCAATCCAGTTTTTTAGATATAATAAATGTTCGAATTTTTCCTTTGGAAATGGATTTTTTATGGGTTGGTCGACATTATCATATTGATGATAATCTTTGATGCTTTGTTCGAAAACAGAATACGCTAATTTTGAAAACATATCTTTTAAATTTATAAAGACAAAGATACTTTTTATACTTTTACAATGAAACTTTATACTTTAAACTTTAAACATCATTTTATGCAAACCCATTATTTATCAGAAGAAAACAGTATACTCAATCATTTTCTTGGTCAAATAAGAAATGTGAATGTTCAACACGACAGTATGCGTTTTCGTAGAAATATTGAGCGTATTGGTGAGGTTATGGCTTTGGAGTTAAGTAAAGATTTACACTATAGAAATATCGAAATTCAAACGCCTCTTGGCATCAAAAAAACCACTGAAATAGCAGACCAATTAGTTTTATGTTCCATTCTTCGTGCGGGATTACCGCTTCATTTGGGGTTTTTGAATTATTTTGACAATGCCGAAAATGGTTTCGTTTCTGCCTACCGACATCACCCCAAAAATGATGCGTTTTTTGATATTTTAGTAGAATATCAAGCTGTTCCCAATATTGAAAATAAGACTTTATTATTAATTGATCCTATGCTTGCTACCGGACAATCAATGGTTGCTGTTTTTAACAAATTAATGGAGAAAGGGTTGCCTAAAGAAATACACATTGCTGTTATCATCGCTGCTCCTGAAGGTGTCGCCTATCTTGAAAAATATTTGCCGGATTCTTGCCATTTATGGGTAGCAACTTTAGACGAAAAATTAAATGATCAAAAATACATTGTTCCAGGTCTAGGTGATGCTGGTGATTTAGCTTACGGTAATAAATTATAACTGTGAGAAAAAAGCAAATAAACTACACATAATTAGCACACCTAAAACCATTTCCTGTTTCAGTTGTAGTTGCTTAACTTCGATGTGGCTTGTAGCCATAATTGCCAAAGGAGCAATTGTATAAACTAATAAATCATTGCTTTTGTTAGAAGAAATTACAAAAACAACGATTCCAATAAAAAAAGAACTGATAATTTTTTTATAAGAAGTATGTAATACCAATGGCCTGTTTGGTAATGAAACTATCGTAGAAATTACAAAAAAGATTGAAATAGTCAAATAAATTGAAAAAGAGGCATTTTGATAATTATTGGTAAAATAATCTATCTTAAAGTTAGTAATTGCATTTGCAATGATATATCCAAAAACATATGTGTAAAAAATTATCGAAAAAAGCATAGACGTAATTCCCACGCCAAAAAAAGCGATAAAAGGCAATACCCAATTTTTATAATCTCTCGCAACGTGAAAAATGATGGAAATAAAGACTAAAACAATATAAATAATACTCCAGAAATGAAATAACGCAGCAACAAAGATCCATAAAGAAGCATCAAATATTTTTTCTTTGGAAGCTTTTAATGATTGAAGTGAAATTAATCTTCGAAGGGCTAGAAGAATAAAAAAATTAGATGCAATTAAATTAGCATTGTCAAAAATTGAAGGAAAAAAAAGCAATAATAAAAAATAAAAAAAAATAGAGTAGCTACTGTCTCTGCTCAAGCCGTTCTTCTTTGCAATAAAATTTGTAATAAACACCGAAGAGAGTAAAATTGTAAAAATCAGTACTTTGTTCAAAATTGGACCAACAGAATTTGTCCAAGTTAAATCTTGAAATTGATAGAATAAAAAGAAAACCAGTATTAAAATTAAAACCAAAATTAAATTTAATGGTGATGATTTTTTAAAAACACTTGTTATCATAAGGATATTTTATACTTTTGTGACTGTAAATATAATATCTATTTAAAGATGAAAGCATTTTTTGAAGGAATTCAATGGTTATTTGAAACAATTTTTTTCGCTCTACACAATTTTCTACGAGAATTAGAACACACACATTGGTTTTTAGCTAATATCATCAACTGGGGTTTTATGATTATTTGTGCTGCTGCAATCGTATACTGGTGCAAACAATTGAAATCACATCAGGACGAGGGCCAAGAAGACCAAGACACAACAGCACATTCTTTCTTAAAGTAAGTCGAAACCAATATCTTTTCTAAAATACATATTATCAAAATGTAGCTTGTCTATGTTTTGATAAGATTTTTTTATTGCCTCTTGAAAATCATTTCCATACGAGGTCACTGCTAGAACTCTTCCTCCGTTAGTAACCACATGACCATTATCGAATTTTGTTCCTGCATGAAAAACAATCGAATCTTCAATTGTATCTAATCCAGTAATCACTTTTCCCTTCTCAAATTCTTCAGGATAACCGCCTGAAACAACCATAATTGTAGCGGCACTTCTCTCGTCAATTTCTAGTTTGAATTCGTCCAGTTTTTCATTGGCTACAGCCAAAAACAAGTCCACTAAATCCGATTTCATCCTTGGAACCACCACTTCGGTTTCAGGATCGCCCATTCTGACATTGTATTCAATTACGATGGGTTCGTTATTCACGTTAATCAATCCAATAAAAACAAAACCTTTGTATTCTATTCCGTCTTTTTGGAAACCTTCAATGGTTGGCTTTACAATGCGTCTTTCGATTTTTTCCATCAAAACAGCATCGACGTACGGAACTGGAGAAACGGCTCCCATTCCGCCTGTATTCAAGCCTGTATCACCTTCGCCAATTCGTTTGTAATCTTTGGCTGTAGGTAATATTTTATAGCTTTTTCCGTCTGTTATAACGAAACAACTCAATTCAATTCCATCTAAGAATTCTTCGATTACCACTTTCGAACTAGCGGATCCAAATTTTTGGTTAACCAACATATTTCTTAATTCTTCCTTGGCTTCCGCCAAATCGTGAATGATCAAAACGCCTTTTCCGGCTGCCAATCCATCAGCTTTCAAAACAAAAGGCGGTTGCAAGGTTTCCAGAAAATCGCATCCTTTTTCCACTGTTTCGGCAGTAAAACTATCATAAGCTGCTGTTGGAATATTGTGCTTCATCAAAAATTCTTTCGCAAACTCTTTACTTCCTTCGAGGGTTGCACCCAATTTTGATGGACCAATAACTGGAATATCTTTTAAATCGTTATCGTTTTGGAAAAAATCGAAAATGCCCTTTACCAAAGGATCTTCTGGGCCAACAACTACCATTTCTACTTTTTCCTGCATCACGAATGCTTTTACGGCATCAAAATCAGTTGGACTGATATCAACATTGTTGGCTATCGAAGTGGTCCCGGCATTTCCCGGTGCCACAAAAAGTGTATCGCAAAGCGGACTTTGAATCATTTTCCAAGCAAAAGCATGTTCTCTTCCGCCTGATCCTAAAAGTAAAATTGTCATTGTGTTGTGTTGTTATGTTGCTTGTCCGCCGTAGGAGGATTTGGCAAAAATAAGCCGTTTTAATTTGAAACCCACACTAAAAAATATTTTTTTCAAATGAAGTAAAGAGTAGGTTCCTGACTACCAAAATTTAAATAAAATACAGGAAGAAATAATAATTTTTTTTACTTACTTTTAACGTTAGTACCGCAAAAGGTATGATAATTTCATTTAGATCTAAAGAAACTGAAAAAATCTGGAACGGAATCGTCGTAAAAAAATCTGCTATAGAAATACAACAAATCGGTAGACGGAAACTAAGAATGCTTAACAATTCACAAGATTTGATTGATATAAGAATTCCTCCATCAAATAGATTAGAAAAATTAACTCGAAAGTTAAAGAACTATTACAGTATCAGAATCAACAATCAGCGGCGGATTATTTTTATTTGGGAAAACGGAAATGCGACTAAGGTGGAAATCGTTGATTATCATTAAAACTGAAAATTATGGAAAAACTAAAAAACATACATCCAGGTGAAATTTTGCTAGAGGAATTTCTTGTTCCTTTGGAAATAACTTCTTACCGTTTGTGCAAAGATTTAAAAATTCCACAAACTCGAATTTCTGAAATCATTAAAGGCAACCGAAGAATAACAGCCGATACTGCCTTGCGACTAAGTCAATATTTTGGCAATTCTGCCAAATTTTGGTTAGGCCTTCAAGACGATTTTGACATAGAGGAAGAAACAGAAAATAAAAAACAAGAATTAGATTCTATCAAACGATTTAATGTTCAAAAAGTAACCTAAATGTTTCCACTTTTCGATTTATCGCTCCAAATAAATGGTTTTCCTATAAAGAAAGCTAAAGCAGAATTGCGAAAAATTCAGTCTATTCCTGAACAAGAATTTGAGGCTTTTATTGAAAATAAAAAACAAGAAATTGTTGAATTTCATTTAAAGAACAATACATCATATCAAAAAATTGTTGGTAAAACTACTTTCGATAAATGGGAAGAATTACCAATAATGACTAAGAAAGACTTTCAAAAACCTTTAATAGAAAGGCTTTCGAAGGGGTTTTCTCCAAAAAATGTTTATGTAAACAGGACTTCTGGCTCTAGTGGAGATCCTTTTATTTTTGCAAAAGACAAGTTTTCGCACGCCTTGACATGGGCGACAAACATCAATCGTTTTGCTTGGCATGGAATTGATTTTAACAACTCTTATCAAGCTCGTTTTTATGGAATTCCATTGACTTTTATAGACAACAAAAAAGAACGATGTAAGGATTTTTTGAGTAATCGCTATCGGTTTAAGGTTTTCGATTTATCGGATGTAGTCTTAGCAACCTATTTAAAGCAATTTGAAACAAAAAAATTCGATTACATTAACGGCTACACCAGTTCTATAGTTTTGTTTGCCACATTTTTACAGAAAAAAAACATTGTTTTAAAAAATATTTGCCCCACTTTAAAAGTTTGTGTGGTTACTTCCGAAATGCTCTTTGATCTAGACAAAATGCTTTTAGAAAAACAATTCGGAGTTCCTGTTGTCAATGAATACGGAGCTTCGGAACTGGATTTGATCGCTTTTCAAAACCCTGAAGGAGAATGGCTCGTGAATTCAGAAACCTTATTTGTCGAGATTTTGGACGACAAGAATACTGCTTTGCCTTACGGTGCAGCGGGCCGAATTGTAATCACTTCCTTGTTTAATAAAGCACATCCATTTATTAGGTACGACATTGGGGACCTTGGAATTTTGGACGAAAAAAGCACACCCAAAAAACCAATTTTGCAACAATTAATTGGCAGAACTAATGACATCGCGATTTTACCAAGCGGAAAAAAATCGCCAGGATTAACTTTTTATTATGTGACTAAAAGTATAATTGAAGACGATGGAAATGTAAAAGAATTTGTCATCAAACAAACTAAAACAGATACTTTTGAAATTGAATATGTAAGCGAAACCGAGTTAAATTTGGAGAAAATCCAGAAAATTGAAGCCGCAATTGCCTTATATTTGGAAAAAGGGTTGGTTATTACATTCATCAAAAAAGAAAAGCTAGAACGAAGCAAAAGCGGGAAATTGAAACAATTTATTTCGTTAATCAAAGAAATAGCCTAATGAAAATAACCATAGTTGCAGGTGCAAGACCTAATTTCATCAAAATCGCACCCATCATCAAAGCGATTGAAAAAAAGCAAAACGAAGGAGCGAAAGTTTCCTTTCGTTTGGTGCATACAGGTCAGCATTACGACAAAACTATGAGCGATACTTTCATTAAAGAATTGAATATACCGAAACCCAACAGCAATCTGGAAGTAAAAAGTGGTTCGCAAGCGGAACAAACTGGGGCAATCATGGTCGCTTTCGAAAAAGAATTACAACAAGATCCTTGCGATTTGGTTTTGGTGGTTGGCGATGTTAATTCGACGATGGCTTGCGCAATTGTAGCAAAAAAACAAAATATAAAAGTAGCTCACGTCGAAGCCGGAATTCGTTCTGGTGATATGACAATGCCCGAAGAAATCAACCGAATTGTTACGGATAGCATCACTGATTATTTCTTTACCACCTCAGCGTCGGCATCTGAAAATTTATTGAAATATGGTGTTGATGAAACCCATATTCATTTTGTGGGCAATGTGATGATAGATACTTTATATCAAAATATGGAACGGATTTTTAAACCTGTTTTCTGGAATGAATTTCAATTAGCAACTGGAAATTACATCATTCTTACGCTACATCGCCCATCGAATGTGGATCAAGAGCAATCTTTAATTCAATTATTAAATGGAATTGATAAGCTGGCTGGAGATAAAAAGGTAATTTTCCCCATTCATCCACGAACCAAAGCGATTCTCGGCGAAACAAATTTGGAGTTGAAAAACATACTTTTTGTAGCCCCACAAGGCTATTTGAATTTTATGTACCTCATCAAAAATAGTTTTGCCGTGATTACATATTCTGGCGGAATTTCTGAAGAAACTAACGTGATGGGAATTCCTTGTTTTACTATTCGAAATAACAACGAAAGACACGAAACACAAAGCATTGGAACGAATACTTTGGTTGGAACTTCTATAGAAAATTTAGAAAAATTATTTGGGGAATTTATTATCAATGGGA
>CAMDGJ010000098.1 GCA_945897545.1 Flavobacterium psychrophilum | reverse complement strand
AGGAAATGAACAATGAAGAGTTACCGGACTCATTATCAATTTTGCCATTGCGCAATATGGTATTGTTTCCTGGTGTTGTTATTCCCATTACTGCTGGTCGCGATAAATCTATAAAATTAATCAATGACGCTTATGCTTCAGGAAAAGTTATAGGTGTTGTTGCGCAAAAAAATGAAGAAATTGAAGATCCTACTAAAAATGATATTCACCAAATAGGAACAGTAGCCCGAATTTTGCGTGTTCTAAAAATGCCTGATGGTAATGTTACTGTCATACTTCAAGGGAAAAAGCGTTTTCAAATCGATTCTATAATTTCAGAAAGTCCTTATATAACTGCGATTATTAAAGATGTTTCCGAAAAAAGACCGAGAAAACAGGATACAGAGTTTTTAGCAATTATTGATTCTATCAAAGAATTAGCGATTCAAATTATAAAAGAAAGTCCAAATATTCCTAGTGAAGCCACATTTGCCATTAAAAACATTGAAAGCCAATCGTTTTTAATCAATTTTGTGACTTCTAATATGAATTTATTGGTTAAGGAAAAACAAGATTTACTTTCGATAAATGTTTTAAAAGAGAGAGCATTAGAAACGCTCCGTTACATGAATATCGAGCTTCAAAAACTCGAACTGAAAAACGACATTCAATCAAAGGTTCGTTTTGATTTAGACCAGCAACAACGCGAATATTTCTTGCACCAACAAATGAAAACCATTCAAGAAGAATTAGGTGGTGTTTCTCAAGAAGAGGAAATGGATGAAATGAGCGTTAAAGCCAAGACCAAAAAATGGAACGAGACTACGCAAAAACATTTCGAAAAAGAATTGTCGAAAATGCGCCGAATGAATCCGCAGGCTCCTGATTTTGGTATTCAAAGAAATTATTTGGAGTTGTTTTTAGACTTGCCTTGGGGCGAATATTCTAAAGATAATTTTGATTTAAAACGCGCTCAAAAAATTCTAGACAGAGATCACTTTGGTTTAGAAGATGTCAAGAAAAGAATGATAGAACATCTAGCAGTATTGAAATTGCGAAATGATATGAAATCCCCAATAATCTGTTTGACTGGACCTCCGGGAGTGGGTAAAACCTCTATTGGAAGATCGGTTGCAGAAGCTTTGGGAAGAGAATATGTTAGAATATCTCTTGGCGGATTGCGGGATGAAGCAGAAATTCGTGGGCATCGAAAAACCTATATTGGCGCAATGCCGGGCAGAATACTACAAAGTTTGAAAAAAGCAGGGACTTCTAACCCAGTTTTTGTTTTGGATGAAATTGATAAATTATCAAATAGCCATCAAGGCGATCCGTCTTCGGCTTTGTTAGAAGTATTAGATCCCGAGCAAAATAGTGCTTTTTATGATAATTTCCTCGAAATGGGTTTCGATTTATCTAAAGTGATGTTCATTGCCACTTCAAATAATATGGCTGAAATTCAACCTGCCTTAAGAGACAGAATGGAAATCATAAAAATGTCGGGGTATACCATCGAAGAAAAAGTAGAAATTGCTCGGCAGCATTTGTTTCCGAGACAATTAAAAGAGCACGGATTGACTACTAAACATTTAGCTATTGGAAAAAAACAATTAGAGAAAATTGTCGAAGGGTATACCCGCGAATCTGGAGTTCGTGGTCTCGAAGCTAAAATTGCACAAGTGATTCGAAATGCTGCCAAATCTATTGCAATGGAGGAAGAATATAACAAAAAAGTCACAGACGAGGATGTTGTAAAAGTGCTGGGAATTCCTAGATTAGAAAGGGACAAATACGAAAGTAACGATGTTGCTGGCGTTGTTACAGGTTTAGCTTGGACAAGTGTTGGGGGAGATATTCTTTTTATAGAATCCTTAGTTTCTCCAGGAAAGGGAGCGATGACTATTACGGGAAATTTAGGAACTGTAATGAAAGAATCTGCTACCATAGCTTTAGAATATATTAAAGCTAATGCGGCACTTTTAGGCTTAAATCCTGAAATCTTATTGAAATACAATATTCATTTACACGTTCCTGAGGGCGCCACTCCAAAAGATGGGCCTAGCGCAGGAATTGCAATGTTGACCTCATTGGTTTCTGTAATTACACAGAAGAAAGTGAAAAAAGGATTGGCTATGACTGGTGAAATTACCTTGCGTGGAAAAGTATTGCCTGTTGGTGGAATAAAAGAAAAGATTTTAGCTGCCAAAAGAGCCAATATCAAGGAAATTATCTTGTGCCACGAAAACAAAAGCGATATTGACGAAATAAAACCGGAATATATTGAAGGCATTACTTTTCATTATGTTAGGGAGATGATTGATGTTTTGAAAATTGCCATTACAGAACAAAAAGTAAAAAACGCAAAAGAATTATAAATAAAACTTTTATAATGAGTAAAGTTCCATTCTTAAACTTCAGGATGGAATTTTTAATTAGTATTGCTTGAAACTTAAAAAAAAATGGGAATTTTTATTATTATAATTTTATCTTCGCATTTGCGTTTTACTATATAGATTAGCTATTTCATGTATGCAAAAAAAACTTTTATTATTTCTTTTATTCACGGTTTGCGCTGTTTCATATGGTCAAATAGGAGGCAAGTATACTTATCAGTTTTTGAACTTGGTAACATCCCCAAGACAAGCGGCTTTAGGAGGTAAAACGATAACAATTTATGATGATGACGTGAATCAGGCTCATTATAATCCTGCGACGATAAACGCAGAAATGGACAATCATTTGGCCTTAAATTACGGGAGCTATTTTGGCGAAGTTACTTACGGATCCGCTTCTTACGCTTATTCTTATGATCGTCATTTGCAGACTTTTCAGTTAGGAATAAATTATGTGAATTACGGTAAATTTGATGGATATGATGAAAATGGCCAGTCTACATCCCAATTTACAGGAAGTGAAACGGCCTTGTCTTTTGGATATGCCTATAATCTTCCTCGTACAAATATTTTTTTAGGAGTCAACGGAAAATTAATTTCGTCTACATTAGAAAGTTACAATTCTTTTGGTGGTGCTATCGATTTAGGTGCAGTTTTGATAGATGAAGCAAATGATGTCAATTGGGCATTAGTCATTCGAAATATTGGAACACAGTTTACAACCTATAATGGTACAAACGAAAAATTGCCGTTGGAAATTATGGTGGGTGTTTCACAAGAATTAGAAAATGTTCCTATACGATGGCATCTTACTTTAGATAATTTGCAGCAATGGAATATTTCATTTTCAAATCCAAATCAAAGTCAAGGTTCTCTAGACGGTAGTTCGAATGAGAAAAAAGTTTCTGCAATGGGAAATGTCTTTCGTCACGTTATTTTTGGTTTTGAACTTTTTCCAAAAAGAGCCTTCAATATTAGGTTGGGATATAATTTCAGAAGAGCCGAAGAATTACTAATTTTGGAACAAAGAAATTTTTCTGGAATTTCAGTTGGTTTTGGATTGAAATTAAATAAACTAAAATTTAATTATTCGTATTCAAGATACACATTAGCCGGCAATACGAGTTTATTTGGCTTAACTGTTAACTTACAATAAAATTATTATGGATAAAAAAATTACGATAGCAATTGACGGATTTTCATCTACTGGAAAAAGTACTTTAGCAAAAGAATTAGCCAAGTATTTGGAATATGTTTATGTTGATACTGGAGCTATGTATCGTGCAGTAGCTTTATTTGCAATGCAAAAAGGATATATTAGTGCAACTTTTTTTGATGTACAATCACTTACTAATAGTTTGCCGTACATAAAGTTAGTGTTCAAATTTAATCCCAATTTAGGTTTTGCCGAAATGTTTTTAAATGGGGTCAACGTTGAGAAAGAAATACGTACTATAGAAGTTTCTTCTTTTGTTAGTAAAGTTGCGGAAATTTCTGAAGTACGTTCAAAACTTGTCGAACAACAACAAGAAATGGGTAAAAGTAAAGGTATTGTGATGGATGGAAGAGATATAGGAACAGTAGTTTTCCCGGATGCAGATTTAAAAATATTTATGACAGCAAACCCTAGAACACGAGCCGAAAGAAGATTTAAAGAATTAAAAATGAAAGGCGATAATGTTACTTTTGATGAAGTTTTAAAAAACGTTGAAGAACGAGACTATATTGATACCCATCGCGCAGATTCTCCGCTTGTAATGGCGGAAGACGCTATAGAATTTGATAATTCCACTATATCAAAAGAAGAACAATTTGAAAGGGTATTGAAATATGTTAAAATGTAGCTTAAGATAGTTTCGTGTTAAATAATGTAGCCTTGCAGTTTCTGCAAGGTTTTTTTTGCGTATAAAATACGTAATAAACACATTTACTTTTTTATTATAACTTACTAGTGCTGCTGCGTTAAAAATTAATCTAAATTATCAAAAATATTATATTGTTGTTCATTGACATTTTGATTGTTTTGAAAGTCGCTCAATAATTCACATATTGGCGTTTTATCAAATGTGGATATGCTTAAAATTTACTAATCACGTTTTTCCTTTGCTCGTGATGAAGTAGTATGGGTTACGTAATTCTTAATTTCCAAGTGATAAAACCTGTTATCTTGAGCTTAAAGACATAAACAAATATCTCGTAACGAGTGTAGGTTAATGAGTTGTCCAAAAAATAACTGAATAAATTGATTTCAGCAATCAAATTCTCGAACGCGAGAATTGCCATTATACTTTTTTACTATCTTGTAAAATTCATATCTATTAACAAAACATAGTACTTGAGCAAAAACATACTTAGCTGAATTCATTATTTTAAATTTTTTAAATATAAAATAATCAACTTTCAAATCAAATCAACAAATCAAAGAACGCATATGTGCAATAAAATGAATACATTAAACAAATAAAATTAAAATTAACGCACCGGTACTAATAACTTATAATGAAACAACCTTTGTTAGTTTTTAACAAAATATATTTTAAAAGAAAAAATTATTGTCTTTTTTAGAAAATATTTTGTAAATTGTAGAATCGTATTTTAGGATGATACTTAAATATAGTAGTACATTGCTACTCGATTCAAGTCAATGAAAAAGAAGCCATAAATAAGGCCTCTTTCTGATAATCTAAATTGGGTTTCGCAAAACACTAAAAAGATAAGAAAAGTAATTATTTTTCTAATATTTTTTTTTGGCGTTGTTGATTTATTTTACTGACAAAAAAACAAAGATGGTTATAAATTGGATTTTGAATAAAAGTATAAAATGATTTTAGTCGAATAATAATATGATTTTTTAACGATTTATATAGCTCACAAATAATCGCCTGGTAACAAGATTTTCGGGTAGTTTACGGATAATCATGCAGTATTCTTAACCTGAACTAAAGACAATATAATTTATGAAAAATCTAATACTAATACGACATGCAAAATCCAGTTGGGAATCGCCCGTAAGAGATATTGATAGGACATTAGAACACAAAGGAATTCATGATGCACACCTTGTTGCCGCAAATTGTATGCGATTTATTCCCTCTACCTATATAATTTGGAGTAGTTCCGCAAAAAGAACACAAGAAACTGCCATGATTTTTTGCCAAAATTTTTCGTATCCCATAGAAAGTGTCGTTTTTAAAGAGGAACTTTATACTTTTGAAGTAAAACAATTAGAGAAAGTTATTAAATCATGCAGTAATGATTTTGAAAATGTTATTCTTTTTGGGCATAATGATGCTATTACAAATTTTGTTGATAAATTTGGCGATGTATTTATTGGCCATGTCCCCACGGCAGGCTTAGTTTGGCTTCAATTTGACACAGATAGTTGGGGGAAAATAAATAAAGGCAAAACTAAAAAGACAATATTCCCTAAAAATTTAAAATAAATTAGTGTGCATAAATATAAATATATAGAAAGAGAAAAAAGTTGGTTAAACTTTAATGCAAGAGTCCTACAAGAAGCTGCTGACGATGCAGTACCTTTATTAGAAAGATTACGTTTTTTAGGTATTTTTTCTAATAATTTAGATGAATTTTTCAGAGTTCGATTCGCTGCTGTGCGAAGACTGAGCTTGTCGGGCATATCAGGTAAAAATCTTTTTGGAGGAATTTCTGCTCATCAATTGTTGAAAGATATTACGAATATTGTTATTGAACAACAAAACGAAAGTCTGAGGATTTTAAATATAATTGAAGCCAAACTCCAAACCGAAAATGTATTTATAATAGATGAAAATCATATTTCTGATGAACAAGAACTGTTTCTAAAAGACTTTTTTATACAAAAATTAAGTCCAGAATTAATCACCATAATTTTAAATGATTTAGCTGAATTCCCTGTATTAAAAGATTCTTTAGGGTACTTAGCTGTTAAAATGGTACTGAAAAAAAATGCAGAAGTTCATTATGCATTAATCGAAATTCCAAACACGATTAATCGATTTGTGGTATTACCTTCAAAAGATGATAAGCAATATGTTATTTTACTCGATGATGTAATACGACACAATTTAAGCAGCATTTTTAATGTTTTTGAATACGAAAGTATTTCAGCTCATATGATTAAAATTACGCGTGACGCTCAACTAGAGATGGATAGTGATTTGAGTAAAAGTATGCTCGAAAAAATTGCAACAAGTGTCAAAGACAGAAGAATCGGCGAGCCGGTTCGTTTTATTTACGACGAATTAATCGAAGAAGATATTCTTAGTTTTATTCTCGATAAAATTCATATAATTTCTTCTGATAGTATAATTCCGGGTGGTAAGTACCATAATAGAAGGGATTATATGAAATTCCCAAACCTAGGAAGATATGATTTACTTTATAAAACAAACAATCCTTTACCTGTTCCTGGACTTAGTCTCGAAGGTAGTATTTTAGAAAAAATAAGTAAAAGAGATTTTTTAGTACATGCTCCTTATCAGTCGTTTTCGTATCTAACTAAGTTTCTAAGAGAGGCAGCTTTAGATCCAAAAGTTGCTGCCATTAAAATAACATTGTATCGATTAGCAAAAAATTCTCAAATTATTAGCGCTCTTATAAACGCTGCTAAAAACGGTAAAAAAGTAACGGTACAGATTGAATTACAAGCGCGTTTCGATGAAGCTTCGAACATATCCTATGCTGAACAAATGCAAACCGAAGGTATTAATCTTATTTTTGGTATAAAAGGTTTAAAAGTACACAGCAAAGTTTGTGTAATCGAAAGAATAGAGCAAGATTCTATTAAACGATACGGATTTATTTCAACCGGAAATTTTAACGAACAAACGGCCAAAATTTATACCGATGTAACACTTTTAACAAGTCATCAGCAAATACTAAAAGATGCAACTAAAATTTTTGAATTTTTCGAAATCAACTATCGTCTTTATAGATACAAACATCTTATCGTTTCGCCACATTATACAAGATCTCGTTTTAATAAAATGATTGACAGAGAAATGACAAACGCTTTAGAGGGCAAAGAAGCTTATATAAAGCTGAAAATGAATAGTTTATCTGATTTTGAAATGATTGATAAATTATATGAAGCGAGTAATGCTGGAGTAAAAATTCAACTCGAAGTTAGAGGAATTTGTTCTTTAATTCCAGGAATTCTAGGCATGAGTGAGAATATTGAAGCCTTAAGTATTGTCGACAATTATCTCGAACATTCTAGAATTTATATATTTGGGAATGCAGGAGATCCTGAAGTTTATATTTCATCTGCTGATTTTATGACTAGAAATCTTGATGCAAGAGTCGAGGTAACTTGTCCAATTTATGATGATAAAATTAAAAAAGAATTGATAGATATTTTTGATATCGGATGGAAAGGAAACGTAAAAGCACGCTATCAATCGGAAAAATTAGATAATAAATATAAAGTTCGAAAAAGAAATGAACCTATTTTTAGGGCGCAATTCGAAACCTATAATTATCATCTAAATAAAGTTGAAATTGCACAAGAAGTATTTTATCAGAAGTAATCCTCCTTAATTAAAATTTGATTAATGCATAACACCATAGAGATTAAAACACTGCGAGAGGATATCCTCAAAATTAAAAAATATGCCGCAATAGATATTGGGTCAAATGCGATGCGTCTATTAATTATCTATATTGTAGAACAAGAAGGAAAAGAATCTCAATTTAATAAAAACTCCTTAGTTCGTGTTCCTATTCGTTTGGGGCAAGATTCCTTTACTGTTGGCGAAATTTCTCTAGAAAATATCGATAGAATGATTGACGCTATGAAAGCATTTCGTCTTTTGATGAAGGTTCACAAAGTCGAAAAATACAAGGCTCTTGCTACTTCGGCAATGCGGGAAGCTTATAATGGGCAGGAAGTTGTAGATATTATAAGAGAAAAAGCGGATATCGATATTGAAATCATCGATGGAAAAAAAGAAGCCGTAATTATAGCTTCAACAGATTTTCATCATCTTCTAAAGGCTGATAAAACTTATCTTTATGTAGATGTTGGTGGCGGTAGCACTGAGTTTTCACTGTTTTACAACGGTAAAATTATTGTTTCTAAATCATTCAAAGCGGGTACAGTTCGTTTTCTAAATAACATGGTTTGCGATATTGTTTGGGAAGAAATGGAAAAATGGATTAAAACCAATACACAAGATTATGATGAAGTAGTCATTATAGGCTCCGGCGGAAACATTAACAAATTATTCAAAATGTCTGGCAAATTACAAGACAAACCGTTGTCTTATATTTACTTGAATTCTCAATATGCATACTTAAATTCTCTTACCTATCAACAGAGGATTTCTGAGTTAGGTTTGAATCCCGATCGTGCTGACGTAATTATTCCTGCTACTAAAATTTATCTCAATGCTATGAAATGGAGCGGAGCCAGAAACATTTACGTCCCTAAAATAGGACTTTCAGACGGTATTGTGAAGGCAATGTATTACGGGAAGATATAGTTAATTTCGCTAATTCTCTAGGACTTTATAAAACCGCAGATTCGCAGATTTTAATTTATTATTAATCTGCGAATCTGCGGTAATTTTTTTTAATTTAAAATGATAAAATTTTTAAATATCCAAATCGAATGTCTTTTTCAACAACTCTAAATTTGGATTAATTTCATTCAATCTATTGTATTTATCTAGAGGTGTAAAAGCAAATTTATTTTCCACTTTTTCATTCACTACAACATCAATCCTAATGTCGTGATTATGAAGCTTGCCTCTCAAATAACCCAAAAGTTCATTTTCTTCAGATTCAAATTCAATTTTTGAACCTTCATTTGGCAATTCGTGTGTTATAGTTGTGCCATCTAATTTAGGGTAACCAATCATCAAAAGCGATTCCATTATCTTATGTCCTTTATCACCCAATCGTTGAGCGTATTTGCTCCATTGTAACAGCATATCGGTTTCATTGAAAGTTTCAGTAGGAATATGTTCCTCAGCTTTTTCAATACCTTTTGCGTTTTGTAATAATTCTTTTTTAGCACGAATACTAGAAAGTGATAAAGCTGAAAATTTAGGACCCTCAGAAAAGTTTGTTGTTTGTGTCCCGATTACTATTGGGATGGGATTTTTAGGTACTGTTGAAATAATTACCTCTGAACTATTAATTTCTGTTTTTGGTTCTGCGATTGCGCTTTCTATTCGATTTTTCTCATTGCTAATGATATTTTCATTGACATTGATATTGCCATTGACATTTTTATTGAAATTGTCACTGATTTTTTCAACTATAGAATAATCAGTTCTCCTAAAATAAGTGGGCGGAATTATAAATTGATCAACTTTTTTTTTTCTCCATCAAAGGTGATGGAGGCGAGTTGCATCAAGCAAAGTTCAACGAGTAGTCGCTGGTTTTGGCTGAGTTTGTATTTCAAATCACAATTATTTGCAATCTCGATACCTTTCAATAAGAAATCTTGAGAAGCTTTTTGGGACTGAATAGCGTACAGCTTTTGAGCCTGTTCTCCTACTTCTAATAAAGATAAAGTCGAAGGAGTTTTGGAAACTAATAAATCTCTGAAATGTGTAGCCAATCCAGAAACGAAATGATGAGCATCAAATCCTTTGGCAAGAATATCGTTGAAAGCAACCAATAAATCCGGGATTTTGTTTTCCAAAATCAAATCG
>CAMDGJ010000097.1 GCA_945897545.1 Flavobacterium psychrophilum | reverse complement strand
CCTTTTCCTACAGGAGTTACGTGGTTGCCAAAGATTAATGCATTTGATAAATGGGCACTTTCAGTAATAAGCATAAACCCAATCAAGATTAAAAATGACAATCCTAATATTTGAATGGAAGGATGTTTGTTTACAAAAGCGCCTACAGGAACTGCAAACTGCATCATAATTAGTACAGAAATAACAACAGCTGTAACCATGATATAAAGCGCACCTTCAACTCCGTTTGTCATCCCCACGGCAGTTAAAATACTATCGAAAGAGAAAACTATGTCAATCATGATGATTTGTAAAAGAACACCTTGAAAGGATTTTGATGCCGTTTTTTTTATTTCTTTTTCTTCTTCACCTTTTTCATCTACTTTTTCGCGAATTTCAGTCGTGCTTTTATAAATCAAAAATAAACCTCCTAGTAATAAAATCAGGCTTTGCCCTGTAACTCCAGCCGAAAACCAGCTAAAGTCAATGTAAAACCAAGGTTTCTTCATCTGAATTAAAAAACTAATTCCAAACAAAAGTGCAATTCTCATAAACATAGCCAGAAACATACCTAGTTTCGTAGCATTTTTTCTTTTTTCGGGTGGTAATTTTCCAGTTACAATCGATATGAAAATTATATTGTCTATTCCGAGTATAATTTCCAAAAAGGTCAAGGTAATAAGGGCGATCCAAGCGTCTGGATTTAAAAATACTTCCATTTTGTTGTGTTATGAGTTAATAGTTATGGGTAAATAGTTATGGGTTAGGAGTTATAAGTTAAGAGTTACGAGTTTTCTGAAAACTTTCAACTCCCAGTTTCAATCTGCAACCTGCTATCTGAAATCTGTTAGCTTCTCAACAGTTCCGCGTTGTTTTTCGTTGCTACCCACAATTCCGAATTCAAAGGTATACGAATTCTTTGAAGTTGTCAAAATTCTCATATTAATCGCTTTTTTTTCAGCCATATTCTTAGGATGAATTTTTCGCAAAATATACTCGCAATCATTTATCCATCGAATACTCGCCGTATCGGTCTTGCCTTCAAAAGTTTCAATTTCAATGCTGTCTTTGCGTTCAAAAACAGTAGTTTTTTTTACGCCATCCACTTCATATTCAAATTTGAATTTGCCGGTTTTAAAATCTTTGCAATTGCGTTGCACATCGTAGCAGGACAATAATAGTAATAGTGGGAGAAGGAAGATTATTTTTTTCATTTTTTGTTTATTTAAATTTATTCAACTCATCATCCGTGAAATTCTTGATGCTTTTCTCTTTAGAAAATTTTTCTGAGTTGTAATTGTTGGATTTGTTTTTAGGAATTGACAAGCTTGTCCATTCACTTTTTTTCAATATTTTAGCATAGAAAACAATTTGTCCAACATGATACGGATAATGCGCTAACTGTCGGTTTATCGCTTCAATCACGGTATGTCCTTCGTTTCTGATATAGATAATTTCCGAAAGTTGTTCAGTTTGCAATCCATTCAAAGCATCCAAAAAACAATCCCAGCCTTTGTTCCAAATGGTCAATAATTCTTTTTTCGTTTTAATAGTTTTCACAAATTCCAAATCGCGATTTCGCCATTCTTTCTCGCCATCCGAAGTTAGAAAATCCGTCCAACGCGAAAGCATATTTCCCGAAAGATGCTTCACAATCGTAGCAATGCTATTAGTATCTTCATTAATGGAAACAAAAAGTTGTTCGGGTTCGAGCTGATCCATCGCTTTTTCTCCCAAGGTTTTATAATAAAGAAATTGCTTTTTTACGCTTTCTAAATAGGAATTTTTAGCTTCCATTTTATTCGATTTTTATATCATATTTATCCAATAGTCCTATAATTCCTCGTGTCGAAAACTTTGCTTTTCGCATCGGATTAAATTCCGGATCAATTTTATAATTATAGGCTGTTCTAAAATCGACTTCTGCCAGTTGCGTGTCATTGAAAATGGCGTTATCTAAATTACAATTTTCAAAACTAGAATTTGTTAGATTCGTACCAATAAAAGAAACTTCTTTTATGGAACAGGTATTGAATTTTGTTTTCGGCATTTTCTTATTGGCAAAGGACGAATAATCCAAAACACTTTCCTCAAAACTTACGCTGAATAGAAAATCAGCGCACATATGGAATTGAATTCCCAACAATTTACAATCTTTGAAATGCACCGTTTTCAAACTTGTACCTGTTAATTGGGTCATCGAAAGATTGCAATCAATGAATTCGCAATCCATAAAGGAGTTATTTGAAAAATCACTATTCGAAAAATCGCAGTTCTTGAAAACACAATCTTCAAACTCCCTATTGTTGACTCTTTTGTCAATAAAAGAGACTTTTTCGAATGTTTTATGGGTGTTTATGAGGTTTTCCATTAGAATTTTTTTGGCTTCCTTGCCGTGTGCCTAACTCGAAGAATCTGAATACAATCTGTGGTGATTTGGTATGAAATCATATAATCATAAACAAAGTACACCCTAAAACTCCCGTCATTATTGTTTTTTTTGGTGTCGAGTTTATATACTTCTGGTGTTGTTTTTAAGATATCAGTGCTGTTGAAAATTTTATCAATTACTTTATCTGCAATTTGGATTGATTTACTTTCGAAAAGAATATAAAAATGGATGTCTTCCAGTTGTTCCAATGCATCTGCAGCCCAAATTATTTTCGTCCCCATTTTTTTGAAATTTTCCTTGCTTCATATTCAGTTTGAAAATTACCATTCTTAATGCTTTCTAGTGCTTTTTCAATATCGATATTATAATCAACATCTGTAGCTTTAGTGGTGGAGTTTATCGAAAGTAATAAATGTTTTAGTTTGTCAACAAAAGATGGGTCTTTCACTTTGTCAATTTCTTGATGTATCCAATTTATTTCTGCTTGAATATCCATAAGTTGTAATTTTTAGTAAATGTATGAATTAATCATTAAATAAACTTCGCATCATTGTTTTCAAACCTAAAAACATTAAATAAACACCTCCAATACAAGTCGCAATTCCGATTCCTAAAACCAAATAGTGCCATACGTTTTGCATATTAATAAATGCATTATAAATCAAAGATGGACCAATAAAAAGCAAAGGCAAAGCCCAAGCTAGATATTTTATAGATTTGGATAATAGTTCTTTATTTGTTGACATGATGAATTTCAGATTTCAGATTTAACTCACTGTGACAACAAACTGGAAACTGCTTTCTGCATTCTGTTTACTGCGATTGAAAACTGTTAACTGCCTTCCTCACACTTCCGTATTTTTCAAGTAATTCAGCCGCTTTTTCATAAGAAACAGGAATTTCTCCCATTATCATTTTCACGCCACGATCTACAAGTTTGCTATTACTCAGTTGCATATCGACCATCTTGTTGCCCTTTACTTTCCCCAATTGAATCATAGTGGCCGTCGAAATCATATTCAGTACTAATTTTTGTGCTGTTCCAGCTTTCATTCTGGAACTGCCAGTGACGAATTCAGGCCCCACAACAACATCTATTGGGAATTTTGCCGTTTGCGAAAGCGGACTTTGTGCATTGCAAGAAATACTTCCCGTAATTATACTATTTTCGTTGCAGGCTTTTAAGCCTCCTATCACGTACGGAGTTGTTCCCGAGGCGGCGATTCCAACTACGACGTCTTTTTCGTTGATATTGTGTTCTTGCAAATCAATCCAAGCTTGGGTTGCATCGTCTTCGGCGTTTTCTACTGCTTTGCGAATGGCTTTGTCTCCGCCAGCAATTATCCCTACAACTAAGTCGAAAGGAACACCAAATGTTGGTGGACATTCCGAAGCATCCACAACTCCCAATCGTCCTGAGGTTCCCGCTCCAATGTAGAATAATCGTCCGCCAAGTTTCATTTTGGCAACAATTTGTGTTACTAAAGTTTCGATTTGAGGCAATGCCTTTTCAACAGCAAGAGGTACGGTTTTATCTTCTTGGTTAATATTGGATAATAATTCCTGAACCGACATTTTTTCTAAATGTTCGTATTTCGAGGACTGTTCGGTGGTTTTTATGAAGGTCATTTTTAGAAAAGATTATTTAGAAATTGGTTATAAAATTAATTAATTTTTTCAGATAATTTTCTTGTGAAAGATTTAAGAATAGACTCTAAAGATTTATTTGAACCATTGAAATAATAAAGAACAGTTTTACAAGTATTCATATCAATTACATTGGCTTGGAAATGGTCTGAATAATTATTTCTATCTACAACATTTTTTTTAAAAGAAATTTTAACCTCATAAACAGAGGAGAAGTCTTTGACTTATAAAACCTCTATAATTTCATTATTTACATATTTTATAGAAGAATTTCCTTTGTATTGTATTGCTTTTTTTGCACCTGATAATGTTATCACATTAAAACCTACTTTAGTCAAATAATAATTTAAATCGGATGTAATATTATTATCTATTCCATCTTTAAAATCGTCAATACAAAGAGTTGTCTCTTTTTCAAATCTAAAATATCTTGGAACTGTAACTGTTTTTTACATAAGCACAAGAAGTAAATATGTAAAAAATTAAAACGTTGAATATGAGTTTTCTATAATTATTCATATTTGCTTATATAAAATACGCCAATACAATCCCAAAAATAATCATCGAAACTTTGGCTATATTAAACTTGTGTCCTTCACTGCTTTCGAATATAATAGTAGACGAAATATGAAACAATATCCCAATGACAACAGCGGTAATTTCGTTGTAATAGTTGTTCAATACTGGTATATAATCGGACAATAAAGTTCCCATTGGTGTCATCAAGGCGAAACTAATCATAAAAGCAAAAATAGCTTTTTTGTTTAAGTTCCCATTTACAAAAAATAGCGTTAAGATTATCGCGATTGGCAAATGATGGATAGCAATCCCAATCGCAAGATTGTGGTGACGTCCCACTGGAAATCCTTCTAGAAAGGCGTGTATACAAAGGCTGACGAATAACAACCAAGGAATATGAGTCAGTTTTTCGTGACCGTGAACGTGACCGTGTTCAGCACCTTTAGAGAAAAATTCCAATATGATTTGGAATAAAATTCCCGCCATTATAAAAAGTCCAATGTTGTTACTATCGCTTTTGTATACTTCCGGCAACAAATGCATCACGGTTAACGACAATAAAAATGAACCGCTAAATGCTAGCAATAATTTAAGGTTATTTTTGTTAGTGGGTTTCAAAAACAAGGCAATAACGTAACCAATAAGTACTGAAAATAAGGGTAAAAGGTAATTCATATTTTTTGTTTAACTGATTAATCAATTAACCGTCTAACCGATTAACCCTATTTGAATATCATTATTAATCGCGCGCTATCTGTTTTGTGAAATTTTTTCAATTTGTAGTCTCCAAAAATATCCAACAAGTTAATTCCTGCTTCTGCCATTAATTCTTCAAAATCTATAAGAGTTAAGGCCTTTACCTTTTCTGTAAAATGAAATTTTTCACCTTGATCTTCAAAGTCAATTTCTTTATAAATGTGACCATCACTGACATAACGTTTAATGTGAAATTCAATATTCTCAACCGTTTTTACTTCATCAGGGATTAAATTATTGATCACTTGATTGACGTTCATAAAGTCGATTACGGCAAAACCATAGTCGGTCAAACTTGCTTTCATTGCCTTCAAAGTCGTAAGATTGTCTTCGTCATTTTCGAAATAACCAAAACTGGTAAACAAATTAAAGATGGCATCAAATTTATCTTCAAAAACTTCTCTCATATCGTGAACCTGAAAATGAAGGGTTTCATTTTGGTTTTTATTAGCTTCGGCGATACTATTTTCGGATAAATCAGCACCCACTACTTCATACCCCAATTGATTCAGGTAAATAGAGTGCCGACCTTTGCCGCAAGCTAAATCCAGTACTTTTGCCTTTTCAGGAAGGTTGAGGTAATGCGTCAGATTGTCCATAAAAATCTGAGCCTCTCTATAATTTCGCTCTTTATATAGGATATGATAATAGGGTGTATCAAACCAAGAGGCAAACCAGGTTTTAGTTAATGGTTTATCATTTTTGGTTTTCGGTTGTTGGGAATCTGACATTTATTTATTTCAATTTCATATAAACTGCAAATTTAGACTATTTTTGCCAAATATAACGATAACAATTGCCCCTTTCGGGGTTTAGGACGCAATGGAAAATTTTAGAATGATTGCCAAAACTTTTTTTGGTTTTGAAGAAATACTCGCAAACGAATTGAAAATGCTTGGAGCTCAAGACGTCGAGCAGGGGGTAAGAATGGTAAGCTTTAAAGGAGATAAAGGGTTTATGTATAAGGCAAATCTGTCTTTGAGAACGGCGCTTAAAATTCTAAAACCCATTTATTTCTTTAAAGCAAGAGACGAACAAGGGATGTATAAAGGAGTTTCTGGTGTAAACTGGTCGAATTTTCTCAATGCAAATCAGACATTTGTTATTGATGCCACAGTACATTCGGAGTATTTTAATCACTCGGAATTTGTTTCTCAAAAATGTAAAGATGCTATTGTAGATCAGTTTCGCGAGAGAACTGGACAACGCCCAAGCATAGAGAAAATTCATCCTGATTTGCGAATTAATGTTCACATTGACAAAGATCAGGTTTCAATAGCCTTAGACACTTCTGGAAATTCTTTGCATCAAAGAGGCTATAGAACTGCAACAAATATTGCTCCTATTAACGAAGTTTTGGCTGCGGGAATTCTATTGCTGTCAGGTTGGGATGGTCAAGGCGATTTCTTAGATCCAATGTGTGGTTCGGGAACTTTCTTGGCTGAAGCTGCGATGATTGCCTGTAATATTCCAGCAAACATCAACCGCAAGGAATTTGCTTTCGAAAAATGGAATGATTGGGACAATGATTTGTTTGATTCTATTATGGATTCTTCGATGAAGAAAATCAGAGAATTTCATTATACAATAAAAGGATACGACAAAGCGCCATCTGCGGTTCAAAAGGCCAAAGACAATATAAAAAATGCGAATCTTGACGAATACATCACTATCGAAGAGCGCAATTTTTTTGACACTGAAAAAACTTCTGAAGGAAAATTACATATCGTTTTCAATCCACCGTACGATGAGCGTTTGGATATTCATATGGAAGAATTCTACAAGAATATTGGCGATACTTTGAAGAAAAATTACCCAGGAACAAACGCCTGGTTCATCACCGGAAATCTCGAAGCCTTGAAATTTGTTGGATTGAAACCTTCCCGTAAAATCAAACTTTTTAATGCCAGCATCGAAGCACGATTGGTCAAATACGAAATGTATGAAGGAAGCAAGAGAACGAAGTTCCAGGTTGTTCCAGATGGTGAATAGGTTGTTAAAATGATAAAATATGATTCCGATGATTTTTTCAATTAAAGAGAAATTATCGGGATTTTTCAGTTTTTATTTTCTCCATTTTCTTTTTTTTTAGTCAATTTTCCAACAATAAAAACCAAAATTGGAGCTATAATAGCTGCAATTGCCCATTTAACATTCCTATTCATTTCATCCCAAACGGAAGCGATGAAGTTTTGTTTGAAATTGATGTTTATATTATAGGTTTTAATTTTTTCTTTGATTAATTCTTTATTTTTATTTAATAGAGAGATTACTACTACTAAGGATGCTTTGTCTTTTGAATTTGGTTTTGGCGTCACATACCATCGCCATTCAAAATTGTCATTTATATATTTACTAGTACTATCATTATATATCTTTTTTGTGTAACTATTCTCGTCACTTGAAACTGGCTTGATTATGAATTTACTGCCAGGATCCTTAATTTCGATTTTTAAATAATTACCTAAAACTACATTTGTTGAAGTAATATCTCTTAAATTAAGAGGTAGTTGATTATTTTCTACTCTTGATTCATTAACAACGTCCAATAATTCGGTTTTGATTTCATCGTTTTCAATGATTGGATTCAACATGGCAATCATTTCGTAAGGCCGTTCTTCTTTCATTTCATACATCTTGCCTTCCTCCATAGTCTCATTTTCGCAATAAAACGCAAGTTTGCCCATTTAGACATCTACTTCTTTTGGGTCTATATCATTCTCTCCAAACGTAACTTCTTGTCCAACACCTTCAGTAGGGTCTATCGAAGCAGGTTCTCTAATGACCGTGGTGTCTTTTGAGCTCTCTGTTGGATATTCTGGTGATGCTACACTTTTTGTGTCTACTGCTGTAGATTCAGAGGCAGTTTCACTCATCTTGCCGCATGAAATAAGACAAAAGATTATAAAAAAAGAACATAAAAGATGATTCTTTAATTTTAACATCTCATCCATAATTATTACTTTTTTAATTTATAAATGGTATTTTAAATATGTTGTAATTTACACAGTATGACTAATTGATCCATAATATTTTAAGGCATAATCTTTTATTAAATCCCATTTGTCGAGACCATTAATTATCTTTCGTGCATTTTTCCAGTCTTCGGCAGTTGGATTAAAAAATAATGAAAGTTTGGCTCCAGTAAACCAACCTTCAGTCATGCCAAAGAACATAATTTGGGTGGCATTGGACATTTCCATAACAGCCGCTGCATTATGTAAAAAGTCTTTATCGAGTTTTTTCCCCGCTTTATCGTAATTTTCATACCAGGTGAGTTGTACAAAACCCCGACCGTAGAATAATTCTGTAGTATCGGCATAAGGTATTCTTTTACCATTTTTGTCTTTAGCCATTTTTAATCGGCTTCCATAAGGCAGGTTTTTTCCTTTTCCCCATTCTTCGATGGGTTGCATAGTACGTCCAGTTTCATGGTGGGTAGTGCCTAGCATATACGCGAGCCAACGATCATCATTGTGAGAATAATTGGCTTCCCATTCGTTTAAAATAGCAGTGAGTCCATTGACTTGTTTCGTACTTAAACTACCGCCAAACAATCTGTTCTTGGCTTGATCAAAGAAAAATTTTCGGTTTATCATAATGATTAAATTTTAGGTGATTACTTATATAAATAAATGATTTTTTCATTGAGTTAATTTTTAAATGTGGGTTATAACTGCTCTTGAATTTTTATTGTGGGCGATTTGTTTCTGAGCTATTTGGATCCGGGACTGGAGAGTCGGGAGCAACAGGATCAGGAGTAACAGGAGCAGGAGTAACAGGATTAGGAGTAACAGGATCGGGAGTGACGGATATTGAAGATTGCGGTGATGATGCGACTGTGGTGGTATTTGCGGGGTCTGTAATCAGTTTTTTATCTTGAATTCCTTTGCCCAGAATATATCCTGAGATTCCGGAAAGCATCGCCGCCAGTTCACTGCCTTTGAGTATATCTAAAATCCCAAAAAGAATGATAGCAATGATCAAAACAAATAAAGTGATAAATTGTAAACCATAACCACCTAATAAATCTTTCGATAATGTATTGTCTGATCTTAAATACACTATCAAGAAGAACGAGATTAATAGAATACCTATTAGTACTACAAAACAAATACTCATGGTAGTTTTAAATTCTTGTTTTCTGTTTTCAGGATCCAGTGCTGTGTCAATTTGATTTTGGCAAATATTTATGTCTTGATTTACAATTTCTATGTTTTTTACTAAATACTCGTGTTCTTTATTTTTATTGGCATACTCAATTTTCTTTTTTTGTAGTACTTCTAAATTAGTTTGAAGATCTTTTATTTTGTATTTTTTATCATATGATGCATCATAGGTATAATTGTAGATATAATTTAGGTCTTCTATTGGTATTGAGAAATTATCATCTTTGCCTTCTATATAATCGGTTATTTTTTTAATATAATCATCATTGTCGCTTATGTCTTTGGGCGCTACATAAGTGTCAATTTCTGCATTATTTAATGAGTTTAATAAATTTTTTTTCCGATTTAAAAAATCTCTTAATTTTTTAAAGTTTACTTTATCTTCATCATCACGGAGTTCATTTGAAAAAGTACTTGGTACTTTCATTTTTTTGTACGATTGAATTTCTAAATCAGTATCCAGTAAAGCCAATGATTCTTGGGAGTAAGAGCCTAATGAGAATAATATAAATACAAGAAGTAAAATCCTTTTCATAATTTTAAATATTTATTTGACCTACTCTCACAGTTTTCGGTGTCGCTG
>CAMDGJ010000096.1 GCA_945897545.1 Flavobacterium psychrophilum | reverse complement strand
TTATTTTTTTATTTTGCAAAAGTATCTCTTTCTAACCAAATTGAAAGTATTTATGGAGAACTTTTCGTGTCCCTTAATTGTAATCCTTTATATTTATAATCAATTTCCATTTGTTACAAATACAACAATTATATATATTTGTGTTATATTTATGTAATTATGAGGACAATTTTAATCATTGGAGCGGGAAGATCGGCTTCATCGCTAATTCAATATCTTTTAAATAAATCAGAAACAGAGAACCTGCATCTTACTATTGGCGATTTATCATTGGCGTCAGCGCAAAACAAAACGAATAATCATCCCAATGCAACCGCGATAGCTTTAGATGTTTTTGATACAACGCAACGAAGCGAAGCGATTCAAAAAGCAGATATTGTCATTTCGATGTTGCCTGCGCATCTTCACATTGAAGTGGCTCGAGATTGTATTACGTACAAAAAGAGTATGGTAACTGCATCTTATATTAGTGATGAAATGCAAGAATTGGATGTTTTGGCCAAAGAAAACAATTTGATTTTTATGAATGAAATTGGTCTTGATCCCGGAATCGACCATATGAGTGCAATGAAAGTAATTGATGAAATCAAAGCAAAGGGAGGCAAGATGCTTTTGTTTGAATCTTTCTGCGGTGGATTGGTGGCTCCAGAATCAGACACAAATTTGTGGAATTATAAATTTACTTGGGCTCCCAGAAACGTGGTTCTTGCTGGACAGGGTGGAGCGGCAAAATTTCTTCAGGAAGGGACTTATAAATACATTCCCTATTGTAATTTATTCCGTAGAACTGAATTCCTTGAAGTAGAAGGTTACGGACGATTTGAAGCGTATTCGAACCGAGATTCGTTAAAATATCTCGATGTTTATGGGCTGAATGAGTTGCTAACATTGTATCGGGGCACCATTCGGAGAGTGGGTTTTTCGAAAGATTGGAATATGTTTGTACAACTCGGAATGACCGATGATAGTTATGTTATGGAAGGTTCTTCAACTATGAGTTACCGCCAATTCGTCAATTCTTTTTTGCCGTATCATCCAACGGATTCTGTTGAAAGTAAAATGCGTTTGATTTTAAAAATCGACCAAGATGATATTATGTGGGACAAATTGTTGGAATTGGATTTATTCAACAGAAACAAAAAAGTGGGTTTGAAAAACGCCACTCCAGCCCAAATCCTCGAAAAAATCTTGAGTGATAGTTGGACATTGCAACCGCAAGATAAAGATATGATCGTGATGTATCATAAATTTGGTTACGAATTAAACGGCAAAAAACAGCAAATTGATTCCAAAATGGTTTGCCTTGGCGAAGACCAAACTTATACAGCAATGGCAAAAACCGTTGGATTACCTGTTGCGATGGCAACATTGTTAATATTGAACGGTAAGATAAAAACTCCTGGAGTTCAACTCCCCATTCGAGAAGAAGTGTATATGCCTATTTTGAAAGAATTAGAAGAATATGGAGTTGTTTTCAAAGAAGAAACAGTGCCTTACTTGGGGTATAATCCTGATAAATAAATTATAAAAGGGACACGGATAAAACGGATTTATTTCGTAAAAACGCCGATAAAAAGAGATTTTACCTATTGTTAATACAATTTAAGATCTGTTTTCATCCGCGTTTTCGCTTTTGCGAATCCGATTCATCTGCGTCCAAAAAAAATCTACTTTGACATTTCCACAAAATACTTGTAAAACAATGGAATCGTTTCTATTCCTTTCAAGTAATTAAAAATCCCGAAATGTTCGTTCGGCGAGTGAATGGCATCACTGTCCAATCCAAATCCCATCAGGATGGTTTTGCTCTTTAGTTCTTTTTCGAATAAGGCAACGATTGGAATACTTCCTCCTGAACGCACCGGAATGGCTGGAACTCCAAAGGTTTCGGTATAGGCCTTGTTGGCGGCTTTGTAACCAATGCTGTCTGTTGGCGTTACATAACCTTGTCCTCCGTGATGTGGTTTTACTTTTACAGTCACTCCAGCCGGAGCAATACTTCGGAAATGTTTGGTAAATAATTCGGTGATTTCCTCCCAATCTTGATTTGGAACCAAGCGCATCGAAATTTTGGCGAAAGCCTGACTTGCAATAACGGTTTTAGCACCTTCGCCGGTGTATCCGCCCCAAATTCCATTGACGTCTAATGTTGGTCTGATAGAGTTTCTTTCATTGGTTACATATCCTTTTTCGCCATAAATATCATTTAAGTCCAATGCTTTTTTGTAGTTTTCTATATTGAAAAGCGCTTTGGCCATTTCGGCTCTTTCTTCTAATGATAATTCTTCGACGTTGTCATAAAAACCAGGAATGGTAATATGATTGTTTTCGTCGTGAAGCGATGCAATCATTTTTGCCAAAACGTTGATAGGATTGGCAACAGCGCCACCATACAAGCCAGAATGCAAGTCGCGATTGGGTCCCGAAACTTCAACTTCTACATAACTCAAACCACGCAATCCAGTAGTAATTGATGGTTGTTGATTGGAAATCATTCCGGTATCAGAAATTAAAATTACGTCACATTTCAGTTTTTCTTGGTTGCGTTCTACAAACCAACTCAAACTTTTGGAACCAATTTCTTCTTCGCCTTCAATCATAAATTTCACGTTGCAAGGCAAAGTATTCGATTGAATCATGTATTCCAAAGCTTTGACGTGCATGTACATTTGGCCTTTATCATCGCAAGAACCACGAGCAAAAATGGCGCCATCGTGATGAATTTCCGTTTTTTTGATAACAGGTTCAAATGGAGGAGAAGTCCATAAATCGATAGGATCTGCTGGTTGAACGTCGTAATGCCCGTAAACTAAAACGGTGGGCAAATTAGTGTCGATTGTTTTTTCGCCATAAACTATTGGGTTTCCCGGCGTATCACAAATTTCGACAAAATCACAGCCTGCTTTTTCTAAACTAGCTTTTACAACCTTTGCGGTTGTTATGATATCGTTATGGTAGGTGGGATCAGCACTTACGGAAGGGATTTTAAGTAGTTCGATCAATTCGTTTATGAAACGGTCTTTGTGTAATTGAACATATGATTTTATGGTTTCCATATTATATTATTTTTTTGAATTTCAAAAGTACAAAAAAGGGACTGAATATTTTTGAATAAAACCCTTTGAAAGTTAGAAGTTATGATTATATTTGCACCCACCAACTCAAGTTTTTCCATACTTTGGAAAAGTAAGAGTTGAATACATGAATTTCGCGGATATGGTGAAATTGGTAGACATGCCAGACTTAGGATCTGGTGCCGCAAGGCGTGTAGGTTCGAGTCCTATTATCCGCACTAAAAAAGCTTCTCAATTGAGAAGCTTTTTTATTTTGAGGTTATTTTTTGTTCTTATTGACAAATTTGTGTAATTACTACTTCATATTCGAAACGGTATATGTTTTCCCGTCGGCTACTGCCTCAACAACTTTAGTAAGTGCTGCCGGTGATAATATGGTTTTGTCAAAAGATACTGTCGCTGATTCTTTTTCAAAATTTACTGCTGCCGTTTTTACGCCTTCCAATCCATTTAATTCTTCTTGAATTGTTTTGGCACAACCAATTGCGCAGGTCATTCCTTTGATTGTAAAATTCGCTGTTTGCAAATTAGCGGCTGCAATCTCCTTTTTTATAATTGGAGCACTAGTTTCCGTTGCAGAATCTGATTCAGTTTGTGATGTTTTATCTTTGCAACCCACAAACAAGACACTTGCAAAGAGTATTGTCAATATTGATGTAGTGAATTTCGTTTTCATTGCTGTTTTTATAAATTAATAACTTCGTGATAGAGAGCAAAATTAATCAAAAAAAACACTGCTAATTCATAAAATAATTACAATTTTGAGCAAAAATTTTATTTATGAATTCGAAGCAGTTGAAATGGGTTTATTTAATTACGCTTGCGTTAATTTGGGGAAGCTCTTTTATTCTTATAAAGAAAGGTTTGGTGGGCTTAACGCCAATGCAAGTTGGGTCGTTGCGAATTATTTTTGCTGCTGTATTTCTATTGTTAATTGGATTCAAAAGTTTGGCAAAAATTCCACACGTTCAATGGAAATACATTGCTTTGACGGCAACACTCGGGACGTTTATTCCTGCTTTCCTTTTTTCTATTGCACAAACGCAATTGGACAGTTCTGTAAGTGCCATTCTTAATTCGCTTACGCCATTAAATACAATGATTTTGGGCGGAATTGCTTTTGGTTTAAGTTTCAAGAGAGCTCAGGTTTTTGGTGTAATAATTGGTTTGATAGGAACTTTTATGTTAATTATAAATGGAGCGCTTAATCATCCGGAGCAAAATTATTATTATGCCATTTTAATTATCATTGCTTCGATTTGTTATGCAACCAATGTCAATTTAATCAAGAAATACCTGTCTGATTTGAGTCCGCTGAGTATAACAACAGGAAATTTTTTAGTTCTGCTGTTTCCGGCTTTACTAGTTTTGTTTTTCTCTGGTTTTTTTGATGTAGTTGCGGTTGAAAGCGTTCAGCATTCTGTGCTATATATTATTATTTTGGGAGTTGTAGGAACGGGAATTGCCAATATTATTTTTTTTAAATTGGTTCAAATGTCTACACCTGTTTTTGCTACATCAGTAACCTATTTAATTCCGGTTGTGGCTTTTTCTTGGGGGCTTATAGATAACGAAAAACTAACGCCAATTCAGTTTCTTGGGGCTTTTATAATTTTAGGAGGAGTGTATTTATCGGCAAAGAAATAGACCGAAAATTTCAAAAACGACTTTAGCCATTTTAGATCTACATTATTTGAAAATTTAGGCTGTATGGAATTTGGTCTAGGCTATTTGTATATTGGTTTTTCTGCCGGATTGCCGTATTTGTCATAATAAAACATAGGAATTTCTAGCTTTTCTAATCCCAGAATCACTTCTTCTCCTTTTCCGGCAATCACAATTCGAGTGTTGTCAATAAGGAAGTATTTATTGGCGGCAAGCTGCACTTGTTCAGGTGTTACAGCATTTATCGTTTTGATATAATTCTCGTAAAAATCTCTAGGAAGATTTTCCGTCTCAATGTTTAAGGCATATCGAGCCACAGATTGAGGTTGTTGAACTTTCATTACAAATCGTCCAATAAAGCCTGCTTTCACATTATTAAGCGCCGTTTCATCCACTTTCTCCGTTCTAATTTTCTTGATTTCCTTGATAAATTCCACAACTGCACTGTCTGTTACGGCACTTCTTACGGCTGAAGCGGACTTTAATTTTGTTACATATTTTCCGGCGCCAATAATGGCATTTGCCCCATAAGTCCAGCCGTGTTTTTCCCTCAAATTCATGTTTAAATAACTATTAAAATCACCGCCTAGTATATAGGTTGCTATAACCGCAGGGAAAAAATCGGGATCGCTCATTTTTAAATGAACCGTGTTTACCAATGAAATTTCTGACTGAACCGCATTGGGAACATCCACAAAATTAATTTGGGTAAAAGGTACGTTTTCCGGTGCGGCATAAGTCAGTTTTGGAGTGCTTCTTTTTTCCCAAGAACCAAATAGTTTTTCCACAACGGGTTTTACATTCTTATATTTTATGTCCCCAATGATTACTAAATAGGCGTTTTCGGGAACAAAGTAGTTTTTATAATTAGTTTCAATATCGTCAAGTGTAACATTTTTCAACGTTTCCTCGGATATATATTCTCCAGAGGGATGTTGTCTTCCGAAAGTCAACGCATTTACAACTCTATTGGCAATTGCAGGAACACTTTTTTCTTGAGTTTTAAGTCCGTCCAAAAGTTTTTCTTTTTCCTTATCGAATTCTTCTTGGGTGAAATTGGGATTTAATGCGCCTTCTGCCATCAATTCAAGTATTCGTCCGGAATATTTAGAAAGCGAACTAGCATAGGCCCCTTGGGAACTATATCCGATACTGGCGCCCAAAAAATCAAGTTCCTCGTTAAAGGCGTCCTTTTTGATTTTTTTTGTCCCGTTTCCAATTAATTCACTGCTCAATTCATCCACTCCTTTTTTATTTGCTTCTGCATAAGGGGCGTTGTCTAAGGTAAGGTTGAAAGTTACTCTTGGAAGTTTGTGATTTTCAACTACCATTACTTTCAAGCCATTTGGCATAACAAAGGTTTGGGGTTTTTTGATGTTTACTATTGGCGCATTGCCAGGTTGGGGTTGTTTGCGATCTTGTGCTTGCATAATTCCTGTTACGAACAAAATGAATAAAAGTAGCGTTGTTTTTTTCATGATTGGGACCGTCTTAGTTTTCAACTTTTTCGGTAGTGGGAACATAATCCAAAAGTAATCTCTGATTTGGATTTAAATACCTTCTTGCCACCTCTCTAATTTCTTCTCGAGTAATAGAGTGAAAAAGATCAATTTCGGTATTTATTAAATTGACATCCTCATAAAGCAAATAATATTTGGCTAAGTTTTCGGCAATTCCTTCTAAATTTGCATTGTTGTTGACGAATTGATTGTCAATTATATTTTGTAATTTTTGATAATCTTTCTTAGAAATTAATTCTGTTTGTAGCTTTACAATTTCTTCGTCAATTTCTTTTAAGATACTTGCAGTTGAGTTTTCCCCGAGCGGAAGACTGTAAATAATATACATGCCGTAGTCTTCATTGCTATAGGTAAATGCGCCAATTTGCAGGGCCATATTCTTATCATCAACAATTTTTTTATACAAAACAGAGCTTTTCCCGTCACTCAATAGAGAGGAAATCATTTCTAATACTCGAGCATCCCTAGTTTTCATGGAAGGGGTTCTGTAAGAAGCCAAAACCATCGGTATTTGGATGTTTGGGTCTTGATAAGTGGCTTTTATAGTTTTTGTAATTGGTTTTTCAACAAAAGTTTGTTTTGCTAGGCCTTTCCCTTTTTTAATGGGGCCGAAGTAGTTGCGAATCCAATCCTTTGCTTGGTTTTTTTTGAAATCGCCTGCAACCACTAAAACAGCGTTGTTTGGAATGTAAAATTTTTTGTTGAATGCTTTAAATTCTTCTAGAGTAGCGGCGTCTAAATGCGCCATATAACCAATGATTGGCCAACGGTAGGGGTGATTCTTGAACATATTTTCTTTAACGACGGTAAGATAATTTCCATAGGGTTTATTCTCGTAAACCGTTCTTTTTTCTTCTTTTATAACACCGTTTTGGGTATCAACACCAATCTGATTGATTACAGGATGCATCATTCTTTCGGATTCCATCCAAAGTCCCAATTCGAGGTTGTTTGAAGGAAATACTTCGTAATAATAGGTTCGGTCATCCGAGGTGCTGGCATTATTAACCCCTCCATTCGAAGAAACAATTTTAAACCATTCGCCACGTTTGATGTTTTCGGTTCCCTCGAACAATAAATGTTCAAAAAAGTGTGCAAAACCTGTTCTATCAGGAGACTCATCTTTAGAGCCCACATGATACATTACAGATGTTACCACCACCGGTGCAGAGGAATCATTATGTAAAATGACATGTAGCCCATTGTCTAAATCATATTCTTCGAAAGCTACTTTTTGGGCTGAAGCAACTCCTCCTAGCATAAGCGCCGTACTTAACATCATTATTGATATTTTCATGAGGATTAATAAATTTTAGTCACAATTGACAATAAAATAAAAAATTATTGGCGCATCAAAAATACCGATTTTTCGTCATGAATAATAATACTCGTTAATTTTGGCAATAAGTTTAACAATTTCGATAGGCAAAACACCTCTGAAACCATTGAAAACACTCAGTAATTGCAATTCAATTATTTTTTTAGGGCAACTAATTGCAGAATAAATATTTAATTGTATATTTGCAACCTTAAAAATTTATAAAACAATTTGTTATGTATGCAATCGTAGAGATAGCAGGGCAACAGTTTAAAGTTAGCAAAGACCTAAAGGTTTACGTTCACCGTTTGACAAATGAAGAAGGAACTAAAGTTTCTTTCGACAAAGTTTATTTGTTAGACGACAACGGTACAATCACAATAGGCGCCCCAGCTATAGAAGGTGCTTCAGTAGAAGCCAAAGTGGTACAACACTTAAAAGGAGATAAAGTTATCGTTTTCAAAAAGAAAAGAAGAAAAGGATACAAAAAGAGAAACGGTCACCGTCAGTATCTTACTCAAATTGTAATCGAAGGTATTTCAGTATCAGCTCCTAAAAAAGCCACTGCCAAAAAAGAAACTGTTGAAGTTACAACTGAAGAAGTTGAAGCTCCAAAAGTAAAAAAAGCTCCAAAGGCTAAAAAAGAAGAGACACAAGAATAATAACAACATAAAACTAATACGTCATGGCTCACAAGAAAGGTGTCGGTAGTTCCAAGAATGGTAGAGAATCAGAATCAAAACGTTTAGGCGTTAAGATTTTTGGTGGACAAGCTGCTATTGCAGGGAACATCATCGTAAGACAAAGAGGTTCAAAACATAATCCAGGTGCAAATGTTTACATTAGTAAAGATCACACCCTACACGCAAGAGTAGATGGAGTTGTTTTCTTCCAAAAGAAAAGAGATAATAAATCGTATGTATCTATACTTCCATTTGAAGTTGAAGCATAATTAATTTTCTCAATTGATTAGAAAACCCCGTTTCGTTAGAAACGGGGTTTTTTTTAAAAGCTTCCAGCCTTCAAAAGGCTGGAAGCTTTGCAATAATATAATTTTAACGTTAAAACAAGCCTTCGATAGATAAATATCTTTCGCCGGTATCATAATTAAAGGTTAGTACAACCGCTCCATCAGGAATTGTTTCTAGTTTTTTGGCAACTGCAGCTAGTGAAGCGCCAGTCTGTCTTAATACTTAATACTAAAATCTTAATACTAAAATCTTAATACTAATATCTGTAATACTCTGGTTTAAAAGGTCCTTCAACCTTAACGCCAATATAATCAGCTTGATCCACACGTAAAGTTTCTAATTCAACGCCTAATTTAGCCAAGTGCAACATCGCTACTTTTTCATCCAAATGTTTTGGCAACATGTACACGTCATTGTTGTATGCCGCGCTGTTTTTCCACAATTCAATTTGAGCTAAAGTTTGGTTTGTAAAAGAGTTACTCATTACAAAACTTGGGTGACCTGTAGCACAACCTAGGTTAACCAAACGACCTTCTGCTAAAATAAGAATGTCATTTCCAGCAATTGTGTATTTATCAACTTGTGGTTTGATTTCTACTTTTGATGCACCGTGGTTTTTGTTCAACCAACCCATATCGATTTCATTATCAAAATGCCCAATGTTACAAACGATAGTTTTGTCTTTCATTTTTTCGAAATGAGAACCCAAAACGATATCTTTATTTCCAGTAGTGGTAATGATGATATCAGCAGTTGCTATAACAGTGTCTAATTTTTTTACTTCAAAACCGTCCATTGCAGCTTGTAAAGCACAAATTGGGTCAATTTCAGTAACTGTAACAATAGATCCCGCACCTCTAAATGAAGCTGCAGTTCCTTTTCCTACATCACCGTAACCACAAACAATTACTCTTTTTGCTGCTAACATAACATCAGTTGCACGACGAACTGCATCAACTGCACTTTCCTTACAACCGTATTTATTGTCAAATTTTGATTTAGTTACAGAGTCATTTACGTTTATTGCAGGCAAATGCAATGTTCCTTCTTTCATACGCTCGTACAAACGGTGAACTCCAGTAGTAGTTTCTTCTGATAAACCTTTGATTCCAGCAATCAATTCTGGGTAGCGGTCAAAAACCATGTTCGTTAAATCTCCACCATCATCCAAAATCATGTTCAATGGTTTTTTATCTTCACCAAAGAATAATGTTTGCTCAATACACCAATCAAAAGATTCTTCATCAAGACCTTTCCAAGCATAAACTTGGATTCCAGCAGCGGCAATTGCAGCAGCAGCTTGATCTTGAGTTGAGAAAATGTTACAAGAACTCCAAGTTACTTCAGCACCAAGAGCAATTAAAGTCTCGATTAAAACTGCAGTTTGGATAGTCATATGCAAGCATCCTGCAATACGAG
Source organism: Flavobacterium psychrophilum (assembly GCA_945897545.1). Classification (GTDB taxonomy): domain Bacteria; phylum Bacteroidota; class Bacteroidia; order Flavobacteriales; family Flavobacteriaceae; genus Flavobacterium; species Flavobacterium psychrophilum_L. Next base: position 83 of record CAMDGJ010000096.1, on the reverse strand, counting down.
CGCCAGCAAGTGGTTGTTCGTTTTTGTATTCTGCACGAAGCGCCATTAAACCTGGCATTTCAGCTTCCGCTAGTTCGATTTCT
>CAMDGJ010000095.1 GCA_945897545.1 Flavobacterium psychrophilum | reverse complement strand
TGATATTTTTTAAGCATTTCCGAATGATACGATGCATTGCCTAACAAAATAAGCATTACCGCTTTTTTTGCTTCGGGATTTTGATTCAAAAACAATTTAAATCCTTCGATTAAACCTTCAGGAGAACGCTGTTTCAATAGGTTTCCTGCATGCAACAAATTGAATTTTTTGGCATCAAAATAATCTGGCAATACCTTGTTCCCTATTGGATAGGCTAAATCATATTGCGCATTTTGATGCGGAATTATCAGGCCGTTTTTTATAAAATCAGGAAAAAAACTTCCCATCCATTCTAATAGCAATTGACTAGGAAAGGCACTATACCTGGCTTTTTCAGAAACCTTTTTTAAAAAGTCTTCTTTTTGTTTGTAACTAGTTTCTACCCATGTGTAAGGTCTTGGGTAATAATGAAACGGATAAGGGTCGTGCACATACGCGAGCCATTTGCTATGCCATTCGGGAAGCTTTAAGACAGCATAATGGGGTCTGAAACTTGCTCCTTTGCTCAAGGTCATCACCAAATCGGGACGAAATGTGCATTTCTTCAGTGCTTTGGCAATGGAATTGGTGTCATTGAAAAAGGTAAACGAAAACCCAAATATTCCCTCTAAAAAATGATGCAAATGCAGTTTGAATGTTCGCTGTAAAACTCTTTGAAACCTACTTAAAAAATACAAAGGACTGCATTGTATTTCGGGAATAGCAAAACAATTTACACCTTTTAACTGAATGTTTATTAGGGTATAATGATAGACCAATACTTCAAAACCAGCTTCAACTAAATTATGGATTAGAGCCACATTGGCCTTAGAGCCGCTGCTGTCCTCAATGTTTATGGAATCGACTACTACGAGTATTTTCATTTTATTAATATGTTTTTATTGGGGTTTTAATTCCCATTTTTAACTATCGCTGCTAAAGGCTCAGGATAATCATACACAAAAAACTAGTTCTCAAAAATACTGCTGTCAGAATGAGCTTATTGCTGACTCAGTGCGACATCATTTTATAAATTAACATTCAAATACTCCACAATCCGTTTTGAGGCTTCTCCATCTCCATAAGGATTTGTCGGGTCGGTAAAACCTGTAAAGTTGTTCAAAATAGCGGTAATGTTATCTATAATTTTAATGGTGTCGGTTCCCACCAAAGTAGAAAAGCCTGCCGCCACACCTTCGGGTCTTTCCGAAACCATACGAGTTACCACAACCGGTTTTCCCAATGAAGGGGCTTCTTCCTGAATTCCTCCTGAATCGGTCACAATCAAAAAGGATTGTTGCATTAACCAAACAAAAGCGGGGTAAGAAACGGGAGCAATGAGGTTAATATTCTTTGTGTTTGACAACATTTCAAATACGATATCTTTCACGTTGGGATTCAAATGTACAGGATAAACAATTGCCACATCGTCTCTTTCCGAAACTTGCAATAGGGCTTCACAAAGATTTCGAAAACCTTTACCAAAATTTTCCCTACGATGTCCTGTCACCAACACTATTTTTTTATCGGCTGGAATGCTTCGTTTTAATACCTCAATTTCAGGATGCATATAATTAACTGCATCTATTTTATCGATAGTCCAGAACAAGGCATCGATAACCGTATTGCCAGTTTCTGAAATAGTATCTGGAGCGATTCCCTCTTTCAACAAATTTTGGGTTGCTTGGAGTGTAGGTGTAAAATGAATATTGGCAATTCGGCTTGTGATTTGGCGATTGATTTCTTCTGGAAAAGGAGCTTGTTTGTTATAGGTTCGCAATCCTGCCTCAACATGTCCCACTTTAATACCCAAATGAAAAGCGGCCAAAGCCACCATCGAGGAAGTCGTGGTATCACCATGTACCAAAACAAAATCAGGTTTTTCAATTGACAAAACCTCATTTATTTTTAAGAGTATACTAGCGCTCAAGCTATTCAGGGTTTGGTTTGCTTGCATCAAATTAAGATCATAATCTGGTACAATTTCAAAAAAATCTAAGACCTGATCCAGCATTTCACGATGCTGGGCGGTGACACATATATTAACCTCAAAATTGCTTTTTTGGAGTTCGTGATACAGTGGTGCCATTTTAATGGCTTCTGGCCGTGTGCCTAAACAGATCAGGATTTTTTTAAGATATATCATTCGGTTTTATAATAAAACGATTGCGATTTATGGAATTATTTTTTCTCTATCCACAGATTCCCCCCTGCGTTATTATAACACAATGGCATTTCCTCGAAAACATTCTTATGGTGCTTGTGCAAATACTCCGAAAACAGTTTTATTTCAAACTTATCATTATACATCAAGAACGCTTTTAAGATGTAATCCTCATTCCAATTCCTTCCTTGGAAAACCCATTCTTTTGTATACTCAAATGGGTAAAAAACATCATGGAAATGGATTAACACACCACTTTTTAAAACTGGTAAGATTTCAAATAAGATAAAATTAACATCGCTTCCTGTCTTCGAAATGTGTGTACTGTCAACAAATAAAATATCACCAGCTTCAAGTTTTTCGAAAACATCCAATGATACCTGTTGCACCTCACTTTTAACTACGGTAGTTTCTTTCTTATCCCATTCCTTCATTAAGGAATACAATTTTTCTGGGTAAGGTTCGATAAATGTCAAATTAATTTGATTGTTAAAAAACAGCTCATTGGTGTCCAACATTACCATAGAGGAATGACCTGAACCTATTTCTATTATTCGCTTGGGTTCAAAATGCCTTATCATAGAATAAAGGATTATCCCATCTGTATAAGAATAAGATCCGTTTTCAAATAGGTATCTTAACTTTTCTTGTTTCTCAGGTTTAAAAGGAAGTTCTGTATAATATTTTGCAAATTGTTGAAGCAGTTTTATTTGTTCTTCCGTTCTTAATTCAACGCCCAAAATTCCATCTTCATCCCTCTTTTTCCATATCTCGGCTTCTCTTTTTTTAACGCCCTCAATTGAAATGACTGGAGAATAGAAATGACCGTTTGGAAAACAACAATTTAAACTTTGCTTGTATAGTGTCCTCACATAAGGCAATTTGTTTACTAACTCCTTGACTTTTTTGATAATAATATTTTTAATTTTCATAATACGTATTAATTCGATTAAGAAAAGATTATTCTCAAATTTAAGATTCGTTAAATATGTTCAATATTTTTTCTTCTAATTTTTCAAATGAATATTCTTCCGATTTTGAATAAGCGGCAGCACTAATTTCTTCTCTTAATTGTTTGCTTTCTAATAAATTTATTAAAACTTCTTTTAGTTCCTCTTTTGTTAACCAATGATACCCATTTATTTTATGATTCACTGTTTCTTTATGTCCTCCTTTGCCAATAACTAAAGGAATACAACCTTGAGCCATGGCTTCCACCACCGAAATTCCATAATGTTCAACAAGCATTGGATATTCTTTTTCATTATTTTCATAGCCGCAGGCACTTATGAATACAGCCGATTGATTTAAAATGGCTATCCTTTTTTCAGCAGAACAATTTTCGTAAAAAAAAACAGGCAAATCTATAGCTGATTCTTTTAATTGGTTCACGTAATTATTGTCCTGATTGTAGCCCATTAAATGCAAATTGACATCAGCATAACCCTTCGCGATTAAGTCCTTGAAAACGGTAATTAATACATCCTGCCGTTTGGAACGCTTTCCTTTATTAAACCTTCCAACACATACTAAATCCAGGTTTTTGGAAAGGTTAAATGTGCTTGGTCTATCAATTGGTGGATAAAAAACGGTACCCTTACGGTTCCAATAGTTCCGCACCCATTTCTTTGTATATTCGGAATTGACTATAATATTTTTCCATGATTTTAAACGAACTTTTTCGCTCCAACTCTGTATTTTTTTCATGGGAAAATCACAAAGAATATAGGATTTCTTTACAAAAGTTAACCTTGGAAAAGCTATGGATTGTAGAATTACTATATCAAAAGCCATCCATTCCTTGAAAGCAAAAAATAGCTGCGAAAAAAAATGCATAGCAATTCTTCTGTGAATCTTTACTTTTAAACCCTGCGTTTCGTATCGTTGATGCAATTCTTCCAATTCAATGGTTTCATAAAAAAATACAGTTACATCAAATCCGTTCTTGGAAAGTATTTTTGCAATTGCCAAGACATATACAATTCCTCCTCCTCCTGAGGCATTCCAAGTATTCGAATAAAGGGCTACCTTTTTAGATTTATCTATTATATGCACCTATTATTTTTCGTTTTATTTTTGTAATAACCGGAATGATTCTTCCCAATTGAAACAACATATAAGCTGTTGGCCTATTTGTGACATTTTGAAGAAACAAATACTTGCTGCGTTGTATTTCCTTGTTTAAATAAACATTGTTTTGCGTAGTATTAAGCCCTGATAGACCTCCAATATGCACTATTTTGACAGTGGGAAGCACAGCACTTATATATCCATTTTTTTTATATCGAAAACACAAATCCATATCTTCAAAATACATAAAATAGCGGGCATCAAATAAACCTAACTCTTCAATTAGTTCTCGTTTAATCATCATCGCTGCTGCTGTCAAATAATCGACTGGAGTAGGTTCAGTAAAGTCGCAAAGTCTTGAAGTAGCTAAATTAGTCCTAAAATGTTCTCTTGCAGCTTTTTTCATGCCATAATCATGCAGTGTTTTTTCTACGCTCAAAAAATTGCCGTAGCTAACGTTTGGTTCCCCATTTGCAGCAACCATATTTCCTCCCACACAACCCGCGTTTTTATGCTTTTTTAAATAATCAATAAATTTTGGGAGAGTGTTTTCATCTATCAAATAAGCATCTGAATTAAGTAGAAAGATATAATCCCCATTTGATTTTGAATATCCATAATTATTAGCCTTTCCAAAACCAATGTTTTCGTCTAAGACATAAAAGGAAGTGTTTTTGAATCCCGATAAAGAAGTAGCCAGTTTTGTTTCTTCAGAATTATTGTCAACCACTATTATTTCAAAATCAACATTTTTTACATACCTAAAAATCGAGTCAACTGCCTGAAGAGTCAATTCGTCTGTATTAAAGTTTATTATGATAATGGAAACTTGGGGCTTAATAATATACATCGTATTTTTATGATTTCAGTTTGAAAAATTCATATCCAAAAAACATTTTGGTAAAAAGATTCAAAACATATTTTTCACTTCTCAATTTTTCAAAATTATTTTTTCTGTCTTTATTTAAACTATCATAATTTAAAATAAAGAATTCAATATGCTTTTTCGTAACATAAATTTCCGAATAACTTTTATGATTTTGATTAATCTTTCTTGCCATAGAATTATCTCTAATTCGATAATAAAACCCAACTTCATCCAAACACTTAACGCCACCTCCATTTTTTAAAATAGCAATCCAAAATTCCCAATCTTCAAGGCCATAAATCATATTTACATCATAACCTCCAACTAATTCCCAATCTTTTCTTTTAAATACAGCCGAACAAAAAATCATGTTAAAACGACATAAATCATAAATAGAAAATGGTGGTAATTGCCACAATCCCCCTTCAATACCAAATTTTTCTGCCTTAGAATAAACTACTTTCAAAGAAATATCTTCTTGTAAAGATTGCACTGCCAATGCAATATAATCTTTTGCAATTTTATCATCTGCATCTAATGGAAGTATAAAGATTCCTGTTGTGTTCTCAATACCGTAATTTCTAGCACTGCTTAATCCTCCATTTTCTTTATATACGTATTTACAACGAGAATCCTTTTCTACCCATTTTTTAGCCACTTCTTCCGTATGGTCTGAACTTCCATCATTGATAATAATACATTCCCATTCTTGATAGGTTTGATCCAATACGGATTGCAATACCTCATCCAAGTATTGCGCTTGATTGTAGCAGGGAACTATGACGGATATTAATTTATTTAACATATTTTTGCTTCACTTTTTTTAAAATAAAAAACAATAAATCTTTTAATGAAAAAAAATGTTCATTGTATAAATTTTCAATAATTTGATTTTTTTCAAAATAATTTAAAAACTTGTTTTTATAAAAATTCTTCAATAAATAGGAATCATAATTTGATTCGTTTTCCTCAAGCCAAGATCCTTCAAAATGATGCACGGCATAATTCATTTCAATATTTAAACAGAAATAATTAGAAGGATAGATGCATATTCCATCTTCAAGATTTTGAATTTCATCCTTATTTGGATCAACTTTATAAAATTTGATTAAAAAGTCAGATACTATTCTTGTGTTTGTACGGTCAGTAAAAACATCTAGGGAATCATAATAATCGAGAATTTTTTTTGGCCAATTATGTCCTTTTTTTGCACCCCATAATGCAGTAAAAGGAAATCCTACCTCTTCAAATCCAGTAAACGCATCGTGTCGTAAAAAAGAATCTAAATTATGCCTTATTTCGACATCCGTATCTAAATAGATTCCTCCCACATTATACAGAGCAAACGCTCTTACATAATCAGTTACAAAAGCCCATTTTTTTTTTGAGTATGCTTCGCTTGTAAAAACATTTGAATCTAAGTTGAAATTAACTTCATTCCATTCAATGATCTCATAATCTATCAAATAAAACCTCCAAGATTCCATACAACGCAAAATGAACTCTGATTTTTCGTTGCCCCCAAACCAACAATAATGAATGATTTTTGGTATCATACTATTTTTGAGTTAAAAACATAAATATACCACTTGTATAGACTTTTTTATTATTCTCTTCTATCCATCTATGAGTAGGATGTTTACTGAATTTTAAATCTAAATTCAATCCATTTAAAATTTTTTCTATTTTATTATCTTCATTAAAATCATCATATATTATTTCTATTTTATGTGTTTTTTTAAATCTTGAAGATAAAATTTCAATTAAATTATCTATATAAAATGGATGCAATTCTAATAATATTTCTGTTTTTTGTTGCCATAAAAACAATTGAGGATTTAACAATTCAATCTCATATCCTTCACAATCCATAAATACAAAATCAATTTTAGATTTAATTTGCTCAAATTCTTCAATTGTTGCTTTCCCTAAAATATTGGTTTTGGATAATTTATTTTCTAAAAACCAAGAATTAATTATAGGATGAAATTTATATTCAGTCTCATATACATTAATTATTTCAGGATTTAACAAATAACTAATTCCTGCCGCATAATATCCATTATTACCCCCAATTAAAATAACATTACTAATATCTTGATTTAATAAATTAGAAAATTTTGAATGTAAACAGGATTCATATAACCCCATAATCTGACTAATGGTTATAAAATCACAAACCTCTTTTGGTATTTTAATTCCTGAAAATGGTCCAAAATATATTCTATTTCCAATTTTTTTTAATAAAGAATCTTTGGATGATAAATTTGTTGTTGTTTGTTTTTTAAATAATTTCATTGATTTCAACTTTTGGGACTAAACTTATTTTTCCTGGCCACGCACCTCTATATTTATCTCCCCTTCTTATTCCATCATCATAAATATTAATTTTTGCCACGCTTTCTAATAGATTGAATAAATTACCTGATGAATCATTTACATGAAAGTTCACAAAATAAAGACCAGTATTAAGAATATATTTATCAATTTTAAAACTAAATGAATATTTACTTGCTGACAATTTACTGATTTCATTGTTGATATGATAGGTGTTAATTGCTGTTATTAATTCATTCATTTCATTATAAACTGCAATACAAAATCCAATATCAGGATTTTTTTGTTTTATGATTAAATTAATATTTATATAGAATTCTTCTCCATTTGAAATGTTATTTAAAATCTCTTTTCTAGAATTTAAAATTTTAACATCTTCAAGTACATAAAGATGATTTTCATGATAAATAACTGTGTCTATTTCTAGATTTAAATAATACGAAATAATATCTTCAACATTACCTTCTCGGGATATTTTCCCATTTTCTAGTAAAATTCCTCTCGTACAAAGTCTCTTCACCGCCGCCATATTATGACTCACAAACAAAACCGTTCGCCCTTCACCACATGAAATATCCTTCATCTTGACAATGGCTTTTTTATGGAACTCGGCATCGCCCACGGCCAGTACCTCGTCTATCACCAAAATCTCCGGTTCTAAAAATGCTGCCACGGCAAAAGCCAATCGTACGGTCATTCCGCTGCTGTAGCGTTTTACAGGTGTGTCTATGTAGCGCTCGCAACCTGAGAAATCTATAATTTCATCAATCTTCGAGCCAATTTCTTTTTTAGTCATTCCTAGAATGGCGCCATTCAAAAATATGTTTTCGCGTCCCGTCATTTCGCCATTAAACCCCGTGCCTACTTCGAGCAAGGAGGCAATGCGTCCGTTGTACTTTATATTTCCAGTTGTGGGTGCAGTAACCTTAGAGAGTATCTTTAATAGCGTCGATTTACCCGCTCCGTTTTTGCCAATAATTCCCAAAACTTCGCCTCGCTCTACTTCAAAATTAATGTCTTGCAGCGCCCAAACGTAGTCGCTTTCGCCTTTAGTGCTGCGGTCGTTGGTGTCGCCTATTTTGAGATAAGGGTTTTCCTTGCCCCGTATTGCGTGCCACCAACGGTTTAGGTCGTGACTGAGCGTGCCTGTTCCTACCTGCCCGAGGCGGTATTGCTTGGAGATGTTTTCGGCTTTGAGGATGATGTCTTTCAATTGAGTTGTGAGTTATGGGTTATTGGTAAGGGTTGTTACTTCCAATTATTTTCGACCTAAGCCATAAAATTAAAAATCTTTCGTCCTTAATTTTCATACATCTGAGTAAAAGGCTCAAATTCAATTTTCAAATCAGGATACAATACGGATATTTTATAAATATGATTAATGGTTTCTAAACATCTGGCATGAGAAAAATCTACAAACCGAATAAAATCTGCTTCATACTTTCTGCGTCCGCATCCTTCAACAATATTTGACACAACACTATCCGAAGAACGTCTTAGCTGACTGCCCAACTCAAACAATTCATAGGTAGGCAGATTTAATTTTTTAGGATGCAATGACAAAAATAAATCCGTACTTATAGTGTAAAGATCTAAATCTTTATAACTTTTAAAATCACTCATAACAATTTTTATTAGTGAATACTATACTCATAACTCACAACCCAACTAAACGGTATCTATAAAACTCTTCTCGGTTTTGTTAAAAACCAGTAAACCAATAAAAAAAAGTCCAATGGTGACGCCAACTGTGTACACCAATCCCCAAACCGACACCGACCCTACATCTAAGAGTATAAAGCGTGTGGTTTCTATTATGTAAGCCAACGGATTATATTGTACTAACCAAGCGTAATCAGGCAACTTGTATTGAATCAAGGCCATAGGATACATCACCGCCGAGAGGTACATCAGCAACTGTACACCAAAACCAATCAGGTAACTCAAATCACGATATTTAGTCACCAAGGACGAAATCAACATCCCTAATCCTAATCCCAAAATACCCATCAAAGCAATTAACAGCGGAAAAAACAAGAGTGATCCGTTAATATTGATTGCTGCACCTCGAAAGTAATAAAAAACATAAAAGGCAATAAATATCAAGAACTGAATACCAAACTTCAACAGATTTGAAATCACGGTCGATAGTGGCATAATCAATCGTGGGAAATACACTTTGCCAAAAATTGCTGCATTTTTTTTGAAAGTATCCGAAGTATCTGTAAGACAAGCGGTGAAATAATTCCAGACCATAATACCTGCTAAATTGAATAAAAATGGCGGCACCGCTCCCGTTTCGATTCCCGCCACTTTATTAAAAATAATGGTGAAGGTGATGGAGGTAAAAAGAGGCTGGAGCAAGTACCACAGTGGGCCTAAGATGGTTTGCTTATAAACAGTCACAACGTCCCTTTTTACGAACAGCAGCAGTAAATCCCTGTATTGCCACAATTCCTTGATATTCAAAGAGAAGAATTTGTTTTTGGGTGTTATTTCAAACAGCCAGTCGGTATTCTGATTTTCAGAAGAATTCATTGATTTAGACTACCTTCAATCTTAATACAATGAGACAAACATTTTTCTTGCACTAAAATAGAGGTGATTTTCAGTTGTGTTATCATAAATATAATAATTTAAAAAGTAGTGATGTAGTCTAAGTAATGGCTAAAATTTAATGTCGTATTTTACTCCAAAATTATTCAGCACAAAATTTAATTGTTCTTTGAGATTTTCAAAGCTTTTATAAGCATCGAAACCCAACCATTGATATTTAATTCTTCGCC
>CAMDGJ010000094.1 GCA_945897545.1 Flavobacterium psychrophilum | reverse complement strand
ATTGTTGGGTATTAGTACTATTTGCTTTGCAAAAACTATTTCGGCTTTCCTTTTTTATTCTGCAGATTTTTCTATTCCTATACAATTTTTCGGTTTGATATTACCATTAATTGTTATCAATACTTTTTGGTTAGCAATATATAATGCTTTAGGAAAATTCAAAAAGATTGTACTAATTCAAATTATTTCAAATGTTTTAATTTTTATAGTTGCAGGATTGTTAATTTGGAAAAAAAATATTTCTGGCGGTCTTTTTTCTGTTGTAATAGGGGAAATTTTTATGATTGCGGTTGCCTTTATATTTGTTGTAAAAGAAAAAGAATATTTTAAATTTGATTTACAGAAATCAATAAATTTAAAATATCTTAAAAGTATAAAATCATTTACTCTAATGGCTTTGCTAAGTGCAATTCTTGCTCCGCTAACATTAGTTTTTATTAGAAATAATATCGTTCAATATAATTCTATCGAAGAAGCTGGTATTTGGGATGCTATTAATAGATTTTCAGGTTTTTACATGGTGTTTTTTAATTCCGGATTGTCTCTTTATTATCTGCCTAAATTGGCATCTTTGAAAACTGATTTTGAATTTAAAAATGAATTGAAATCCTATTTTAAGATTATTGTTCCTATATTTTTATTAATGTTAATTATAATTTTTTTATCAAAAAAAATTATAATTAATTTGGCTTTTACAGCGTCCTTTTCAAATATTAATCAGTTATTAGTATGGCAATTATTAGGCGATTTTTTCAAAATAATGACTTTGGCGTTTGGTTATCAAATTTCAGTAAAAACGATGATGAAAGAATACTTTATTGGAGAGATATTTTTTAATTTGTCTTACTTTTTGCTTTCAGTTTATCTAATGAAAAACAATGCTATCGAGGGAGTTTTAAAAGCTTATTTTTATACTAATGTTGTGCTGTTTTTTTTGATTTTATTTTTCTTTAGAAAAATTTTATTTAAATCTGATTTATACGAAAGTCAGAAAATATAAAAAACAGTTTTAATAACCCATTTGTTTATTTTGAAATAAATGCAGTAATATATTTATCATCAACACTTTTACTTTATGTAATAATAATCTTATAATTACTACCAATTATAATATTTTTTGTTCATTAATATTGACTCTCCTGTTATTTTTATTTCTCCCGTTGTTTTTTCGAAGATTTCGTTTTTATATAAAACTCTATTTTTTTGATGAAATAATTGTGTGACAGTAAAAACGGCAATGTATTCGACACCAGTGAAAATGGGTTTCAAATATTTAGCATTTTGACTAATTAGGATGTGTTCATCTGGATATAAAACAGTGCCATATATTTTTGAAAATATACTGATACTGTAAAAACCATGTACAATACATTTTCCGAAAAATGACTCCTTACCATAATTTTCTGAAACATGAATTGGATTGCAATCTCCAGAAATTTTTGCATAAGTTTTAATCTCTTCGTCTGTGAAACTAAAACTATATTTAAAGACATCATTAATTTTAGGTTTTTTCATTTTAGGTTTTTAATTTAGTTGTTAAACTCAATAATATGTATTCAAAATTAGCTTTTCCAAACGTCTAAATAGTTGTTGGCGATTTTTATGTAATTATGTTCTTTCTCAATAAAGGTTCTAGCTCGTTTTCCTATAGTAATTATTTCATCTGGGTTCTCAATTAAAAAGGACAATTCATTGACCAATGACCCTACATCGGGCAAAGCATTTACTGCAACTCTTTCGGTCAAATAGTAGTGTTGTGTAAACTCAGTTTCGGCACCTGTGAAAACTACTTTTCCTTTTGCCATAGCTTCCAGCGCATTGTACCCTTGGTCATAAGCATAAACTTGATCCAGCAGAATATGGGCTTTGTCATAAAGCGAAATATATTGACTGTATGGAATGTTTTCAGAAATTATTATTTCAACTTTGTTGTTGTATTTTTCCTTGATCTTAGCCAAGGCTTTTTCAAAAAATGGAATCCCTTTTTTGACGTAACTCCCACGATTGATTCCTAAAAAAATAACAATTCGAGTAGTGATTTCTAATTCTTTACATTCAATGGTGTCAGTATTGATGGGGTTTGGAATGAAACGGGGTTTGTATCCCATTGCTTCGAGTGGAATTTTATAATCTAAATCTGAAGCAATTAAAGAATTACAATTTTCAGTCAGCCAATCAAAGGTTTTTCTATAACTTTTAGTTCTGTATTTTAAAGGAAATTCAAAATGTTTCTCTAATGAATTATCCTCGAAGTACGGAGTTAAAACAGAATATTTTAATTCTTTTTTGAGCAAATAGTCAATAACGGGAGTATCATCGCCACAGACCAACAGACTTCGACTTTCAATGGTTTTGAACACTTTTTTATAAAGAAACCGAGCTAGAAAGGGATAGGTTTCAATAGCATCGGAATTAATTAATTGTACGTGATTGAATCCTTTAAGTTTTGGTAGCAAGAAATAAAAGCGAACCGCTCTTTCGATTTTTTCCAGATCTATTGTTGTTGTTTTATAAACCAAAGTTGCTGCTTTACGGACGAACCAAAAGCCAGAAAAAAAAGCCGAATGAACAGTATAATCGACATCATATTTCTTAAAGTGATCGCCAGTAGCTACCGTTATGACATGATGATTTTGAGAAACAAGACCTTCTTTAAGTGAATTGTGCAATCGGCTGTATTCTCCTATCAAAAGTATTTTCATTTGCCTAACATAAATTTCTATATTTGTGTAAATATACTAACAAATTGACAAACGAATTTAAAAACCAAGATTTAGAAATTTTAGTTTCAACAATGAACCGAAATGATTTGGACTTTTTAATTCCGATGTTTCCTTTTTGCCATTTTTCAGAATTTTCGATTTTAATTATTAATCAAACTCGGGAAAGTAATTTGCTAGTTTCTGATTTTCCATCTGTTCGCGTTATTAATTCATTCGAAAAAGGCTTGTCCAAAAGCAGAAATTTGGCATTAAAAAAAGCAAAAGGCAAAATTGTTCTAATCGCAGATGATGATGTCGTCTATAAAAAAGATTTTGACACTAAAATTGTGCAAGCTCATAATCAATACCAAAGCAAAGCCGTCATCAGTTTTTGTGTCGATAGACCTGATGGAACACTATTTAAAAAATATTTGTCTACTGCGAAAATGAATTTGAGCGTAATCGAATTATTTAATGTATTGTCTATCGAAATAAGTATAAATATGTTGATTTTTGATGGATTAGTAGTTAAATTTGATGAAAATTTTGGACTCGGAAGCAGATTTGAAATGGGCGAAGAAGCTGTTTTTTTATCGGATCTAAATAAAAAAAATCAGCAAATTGCATTTGTTCCTAGTGTAATTGTTTCACATCCTGAAGTTTCCTCAACTGATAAATTTGATTTTAAAGAACGGTATTATATTCAGGGGGCATTTTTATCCAGGGTTTTAAACGTGGATTATTTTACTGGTTTGGCTGCTAAACTTTTTTTTGATTTGAAACAGGGTAAATTAAAAATAAATCGCATTGCTACAGCCATTAAAAATGCAAATCGAGGAAAAAAAGATTTTTATAAATTAAAAAACAAAAATAGTGCTTAACGATATTCAATTCATAAATTTTCCTATCATAGAAGATGTTCGCGGAAATTTAGCATTTATTCAAAATGATATTTTACCATTTGAATTCAAACGAATTTATTATCTTTTTGATGTTCCCAGTACAGCTTTTAGAGGAGGTCATGCGCACATCAATCAGCACGAAATCTTGATTGCTTTGAGTGGTAGTTTTGAAGTTGTTCTTGATGACGGCATTGAAAAAAAGACATTTCTTTTAAATAAACCAAATGTAGGTTTGCATATAAAAACCGGAATTTGGCGTGAATTGCAAAACTTTTCTTCAGGAGCGGTTTGCCTCGTTGTTGCTTCAGATATTTTTGAAGAAGCTGATTATGTTCGAGATTACGGAGAATTTTTGGCATCTAAAAAATGAGAATTCTTTATATAGTCCCTAAAATAAATAACGAAGGTGGTGTTGCCAGAGTACTTTCTGTGAAAGCCAATTATTTTGTAGAAAATTTTGGCGATGAAGTCCATATTCTAACCCAAAACATAGGAAATATTCCTTTATTTTATTCTTTTAATGATAAAATAGTACTACACGATATGGTTTTACAAGGAAATAAAATTTCCTTTTTTTCTCAATATGTAAAAGCTTTAAAAAAAGAAGTACAGACCATAAATCCTGATCTAATTGTAGTTTGTGACAATGGTCTAAAAGCCTATACAATTCCTTTTGTTTTAAAAACTAAGATTCCAATTATTTTTGAGTGCCACGGTTCCAAATATATTGAGGAAAAAGAGCAAGCGAAGTATTTCTTTGGAACAAAAATTAAATCGTTGTTCAAAGAGGTATCCGCAAATAAGTACAACAAGTTCGTTGGTTTGTCAAAAGAGAGTCTGAAAGAGTGGAATGTAAAAAATGGAATTGTAATTCCTAATCCATTGTGGTTTAAAACAACTCAATTTGCGGATTTAAAATCAAAAAAAGTAATTGCAGTAAGTAGACATTCCTATGAAAAAGGATTGGACCGTATGTTGCAAATTTGGCAAAGAGTTGTTCAAAAACATCCAGATTGGTGTCTTGAAATTTATGGGAAAACTAATGAAAATCAAGAAATGCGAGACCTGGCAAATGCTTTGAATATTGGTCAAAGCGTAACTTTTTTGGAACCGGTTAAAAACATCAATGATAAATATCTTGAAGCTTCAATGCTAGTAATGACTTCAAGAACAGAGGGTTTTGGTATGGTTCTACTGGAAGCAATGGCTTTGGGCTTGCCTTGTGTCGCTTATGATTGTCCAGTTGGTCCTCGATCGATTATCATCAATAATGAAAACGGATTTTTAGTGGAAGATGGAAATATTGATTCCTTTGTTCAAAAAATAGAATTGCTTATTGAAAATGAAAATCTAAAAATAAAAATGGGTAAAAATGCAAAAAATAGTGTTTCAAAATACAATTTAGAAACAATCATGCAACAATGGAAATTACTCTTTGAAGAACTAATCACAAAATGATTATTTAGATTTAATTCCGCAGTAATAGCCCAATTTGTAAAAATCAAATAACAATAATGATGGCTTTTTTGAAAGCAAATTGTTTTCTATTTTTATTTTTCCATTTTTGAATAAAAATGCAATAACATCAATAAGATGAAATTTTTGCAAGAAAATATAGGTTCTTATAATTTTACTTTCTGAACCGTCTAATACACTGGTTTCTGTTAAAATTTTTAGATTTTCCAGTGCTATTTTCGTCTTGTCTAAAAACTGTTGCGAAGTTTCCAAGCCCAAATGATAAGTAGGATTATCAATATGTTTTAATAAAATCCCCTTTTTTTTCAAAGCAGACAAAAATACTAAATCTTCGTAGCCATATTTTGTAATTGACGCATCAAATTTATTGGCGTTAAATATATTTTTTTTTATTAAAATGTTAGAGGTTAGTGCGTTTTCGTTGGGATTAGTATTTCGTTTTACTAAAGAGAGTGATTCCCGTGCATTACCGTAAAACCACCTTAATAATTGGTCGTCGGCAGGATTTTCTTTTTGGTATTCGATTCCTCCAAAAACAACTTTTTCGTCATTGTTTATTTGAAAAACATAGTTTAGGATAAAATCTTTGCGCTCAGGGAATGTATCCGCATCAAGAAAAAGTAGATTAGCAAATTTGGCTTTTTCAGCCAATAAATTCCTGATACAACTACGACCAATATTTTTTCCTAATATTTCAAAACGGCAATTTTCTAAAGCGCTTACATGTTGATTTTCAGATTTAATTTGATTTGAACCATCGTCTAGGCACAAAATTTCAAAATCTATTTTACATTCCAAACATTGCCCATGCAACTCCAATACTAATGGGTAAACATTGTAATTATAAATCGGAATAAGTATAGAAAGCATTAGGCTGGTTTTTGAACTACTTCAAAAAGTTTCGCGTCTTCACATTTCAATGTTTTAGACGGAAATTTCATCAATAAAGCATAATCGTGTGTTGCCATTATGACTGTTTTTCCGGCGGCATTAATTTTTCTCAAAACATCAAGAACTTCTATACTGGTTTGAGGATCAAGATTTCCAGTTGGTTCGTCGGCAAGAATGAATTCGGGATTATTAAGTAGCGCACGAGCTATGGCAACTCGTTGTTGCTCGCCACCAGAAAGTTGATGCGGCATTTTATCTATGTAGGCTTTCACTCCAACTTTGTCTAAAACTTCATCTATTTTATTTTGGATTTCTTCATTGTTTGTCCATCCGGTCGCTTTCAAAACAAAAAGCAAATTGTCTTTCACGGTTCTATCAGGAAGCAATTGAAAATCTTGAAAAACAAAACCTATCTTTCGTCGCAAAAATGGAATTTCGTTTTCTTTTATAGTGGCCAAATCAAATTCTACTATTTTTCCTTCGCCACTTGCTAATGGTAAATCAGCGTACAACGCTTTCATAAAACTACTTTTACCCGCACCCGTTTTTCCGATGATATAAATAAATTCTCCATGGTTTACCTCAAGATTTACGTTTGATAAAATGATTTTTTCTTGTTGCGCAATAGATACATTTTTTAAAGATAGAACTGGTAGTGACATAATGAATGTTGTTTTATCTTGTAAAAGTAATTATCAAATACCACAAGAGCAAACATTTTTTTTTTTTTTGCAAACTAGCCATACGTTTAATGATTGTTTTACTATTTGTTGAAACTTTTGTTCATAATAAAATCGGCAAGCTTTCCGTTATAGCCTTTAAAATATGATATATTTGATATCTTAAATCAAAACGACAATGTGTAAACTTTCGTGGCTTTTCTTCCTATTACTTTTTGTTCAATCCTACTCGATTTCTGCGCAAAAATCAGCAATTTATACACACGATTCTAAAGATTTTGATAAAGCAATTTCTTTGTATCATGATGATCAATATGCATCGGCACAATTAATTTTCGAAAAAGTGAAGTCGGCTGCAGCCAATGAAGAACTGAAGTCGGATTGTTCTTTTTATATCGCCAATTGTGCCATTAGAACAAATCAACCCAATGCCGATCTATTGATGGAGCGATTCGTTGATGATTATCCTACGAGCAGAAAACAAAACCAAGCATTCATTGGAGTAGCGCATTATTACTTCGAACAAGGAAATTATCCTCAAGCTTTGGAATGGTTCGAAAAAGTTGACGAGAATAATTTGAGTTACAGTGAGCGCGATCAATATAACTTCCAAAAAGGATATAGTTTTTTTAATGCCAAAAACAAAAAAGAAGCTACAGCCTATTTTAATAAAGTAGCCAATTCTGCCGCTTACGGTTCGCAGGCCAAGTATTATTTAGGTTTTATGGCTTATGAAGGAGATGATTACAAACAAGCGACCAAGTATTTCGACCAAGTTTCGGGCGAAGAAAAATACAAGGAAAAATTGTCCTATTATCAGGCTGATATGAATTTCAAATTAGGCAATTTCCAAAAAGCGATTGATTTAGGTGCAAAGGCAATGGCCAAATCTAATGCTTTAGAAAAATCGGAATTAAATAAAATCATTGGCGAAAGCTATTTCAATTTAAAACAATATGACAAATCCATCGCTTATTTGGCATCGTATAAAGGCAAAAAAGGCAAGTGGAACAACACTGATTTCTACCAATTAGGATATGCTTATTACAAGCAAAAGGATTATGAAAACGCCATATCTCAGTTTAATAAAATCATAGCAGGAAAAGATTTTGTGGCTCAAAACGCTTATTATCATTTGGGTGAAAGTTATCTGAATTTAAACAAAAAACAAGAAGCCTTAAACGCTTTCAAAAATGCTTCCGAAATGGATTTTGATACAGCCATTCAAGAAGATGCGAGTTTGAATTATGCCAAATTGAGCTACGAAATAGGGAATTCCTATCAAAGTACGCCCGCAGTTTTGATGGCTTTCCTAAAAAAATATCCGAGCAATGCTAATAATACTGAGATTGAAAAACTCTTGATTGATTCTTATATTTCATCAAAAAACTACAAAGAAGCATTGGTTTTATTAGAGAAAAACAAATCTCCCGAAAATAAATTAGCATACCAAAAAGTAACTTTTTATCGAGGATTGGAATTATATACAGATTCCAACTATCAGGAAGCAGCAACCTTATTCGAAAAATCATTAGACCAACAAAAAGACGCCAAGTTCACAGCTCGCGCCGCGTTTTGGAAAGGAGAAACCGAATATGTTTTAGATGATTTCAAAAATGCGGTCTTGAGTTACAAACAATTTCAAGGTTTGGCTTCTGCCAATGAAACTCCAGAATATAAAAACGCCAACTACAACATTGCGTATTCCTATTTTAAATTGAAAGAATACAATCAAGCTGGCGACTATTTTGACAATCAGATTGCAAAAGTGAAAGACGACAAAGTACGTTTGAATGATTCCTACTTGCGTTTGGCTGATTGCAGATTCGTTACTTCAAAATATACTTCAGCTTTAGAAGCATATAATAAGGTAATCGAATTGAAAAGTATAGATGCCGATTATGCCTATTTTCAAAAAGCAATTTGCTATGGATTTGTTGCTAAAAATGACAGAAAAATAGAAGAATTAAATGCTTTTTTACAACTGTATCCAAAATCAGAATACAGAGATGATGCTTTGTTCGAACTAGGAAACACTTACGTTGCCGACAGCAAACAAGACCTGGCCATAAAAACATATTACAAATTAAATGCCGAATTCAAAAACGGTTCGTTCACTTCCAAAGCGATTTTGCGTCAAGGATTAGTGTATTATAATGCTGATAAAGACGAACAAGCCTTGACAAAATTCAAGAAAGTAGCTGCTGATTTCCCTAAAACGCCAGAAGCGCTAGAAGCCTTTGCAACAGCACGATTGATTTATGTGGACAACGGCAAAGTAGATGAATATGCCACTTGGGTTCGAACCTTATATTTTGTTGAAGTTACTGATGCTGAATTAGATAATGATACTTTTGAAGGAGCAGAAAAACAATATTTACAAAATAATACAAAGCAAGCCATCGATGGATTTAGTGGCTATGTTTCTAAATTTCCAAAAGGAATTCACGCCTTAAAAGCCAATTTCTATTTGGCCCAATCCTATTTTTCGGAAGGGCAAGAAAGTCAATCCATTCCTAATTATGAATTTGTAATTGATCAAGCTCGAAGCGAATTTACGGAACAATCCTTGGCTAGATTAGCCCAGATTTTCTTGAAAAGCAATAACTATGACAAAGCAATTCTGGTATTGTCACGATTGGAAAACGAAGCCGATTTTCCGCAAAACAAAACCTTTGCACAGTCTAATTTGATGAAATGTTATTACGACAAGAAGGATTACGACAATTCGGTTGTGTATGCTGAGAAAGTTTTGGCAAACCCTAAAACCGATTCCAATGTAAAAAGCGATGCCCAAATTATCATCGCTCGTGCTGCAATACAAACCGGAGATGAAACCATAGCTAGTTCGGCTTACGCCAAATTGCAAACCATTGCCAAAGGAGAATTGGCAGCGGAAGCCTTGTATTACGATGCCTATTTTAAAAATAAAGATGGAAAATTCGAAGCATCAAACGTCGTAGTTCAAAAATTGGCCAAGAATTATTCCAGTTATAAATATTTTGGAGCCAAAGGATTAATCCTGATGGCGAAGAATTTCTATGGTTTGAAAGACAGTTTTCAAGCAACTTATATCTTGGACAATGTGATAAAAAACTTCAATGATTTCCCAGATGTGGTTTCAGAAGCCCAAACAGAATTGGACAAGATCAAAAGCGAAGAATCCAAAACAAATTCATCGGTAGCCCCCTAACCCCCGAAGGGGGAACATAAAATAATAAAGTATAAATACTAATTTCTAAGCCTTCAAAAGCTTTTTTAGGCAGGAATAAAAAATTATAAAATGACTTTAAAGAACATATTTGATTTACATAAGATTACAAAGTTACCCGCAATATCTTTTTTGCTCCCCCTTCGGGGGCTGGGGGGCTTTTGGCTTTTGCTTTTAATCACCCAGTTTTCGTTTGCTCAAAAAAAGGATCCGAAAAAAGACGAAAACATTGGAACAGAAGTGGTAAATGTTGTAAAGCCATACACGCCAACCATTTTGGATGCTTTCAAAGTTAGTGAAACTCCCGTGCTTGACGACGCTGAAAACACCAAAAAAGAATTGATAAAATACACTATTTTCTCTTTTCCGGTAGCATCG
>CAMDGJ010000093.1 GCA_945897545.1 Flavobacterium psychrophilum | reverse complement strand
GGATAAAAACTGTTTTAGTAGAGCAAGAACAGACCGTGCACGCGATAGATTTGAATTTATTCAAAATTGTGGATTCTGAAGATGAAGTGGTTGACGTTTTAAATAAATTCTATAAAAAATACGATTTGTCTCCGAATTTTTAACCAATTATTTGACTATATCTTTCCTAATTACTACTTACTATTGAAATCATTCTTTAAAGTTACCCTATACATATTTGCTTTATTAATTTCTATAAAACAATATGCCCAGCATCATTCCCATATTGATGTTGAAGTAAATATGGAAAAGAAAACCTTGGCTGTTCAACAGAAAATAGAGTTTTTTAATCAAACAGAAGACACCTTGACCTCCATTGTTTTGAATGACTGGAACAATGCGTATTCGTCAAAAACATCTCCGCTGGCCAAACGATTTTCAGATGAATTTTACAGAGGTTTTCATTTAGCTCCCGAAAAAGAACGCGGAAGTACAAACATCATAGCTATTACGACAACTGATAAAACTAAACTATCCTATGAAAGGACCGAAAAAAATCCAGATTTTATTATTATCAAACTTGAAAAAAAGTTAGCTCCCAATAAAAAAATTATTTTGCAACTTAATTATGTTGTAAAAGTTCCAGACCATAAATTTACTCGTTATGGCCATATCGACAGAGGAGGAATGTACCTAAAAAACTGGTTCTTGACCCCTACTCGTTATGAAAATAAAGGTTTTATTAAATACAATAATTTAAATCTGGATGATATAGCAAATGCAATTTGTAATTTTGACATAACATTCAGAATACCCAACCAGTCCGAAAGTAAAGAAAGTAATTACGAATTAACGACTGATTTAGATAGCAAAAAAATTGCAGCAGATGAAAATCGCTCCATCTATAAATTGAAAGGAAATAACAGAGTTGATTTTAGCGTTTTTTTAGAGCCAAAATCGAGTTTTCGTAGTTACAAAAACAGTTCAGTTGAAGTCTTGACGAATTTGAGAGGCTATAAGGCTGACGAAATTCAAAAAGCGATTGTGGTTGATCGAGTCGTCAATTTTGCTGAAAATTTGATTGGAAAATATCAAAATCAAAAAATTACCGTTTCTCAAGTCGATTATGATCGAAATCCATTTTATGGATTGAATCAGATGCCTACATTTTTAGTTCCGTTTCCTGATGATTTTCTGTTTGAAATTAAATTCTTAAAAACCTACTTAAATAATTATTTAAAAAATAATTTGAAGTTAGACCCGCGAAAAGACAATTGGATTTATGATGGTATTCAAATATATGCGATGATGCGATATATTGACGTATACTACCCTGATGCTAAAATGACAGGACGTGTTTCTACTTTTAAATTGTTTAAAGGATTTCATATATTAAACTTAAATTTTAATGAACAATACAGTTATTTTTATTTGCTGATGGCCAGAAAAAATTTAGAGCAACCTTTAGCTAGTGCAAAAAATACCTTAATAAAATTCAATGAACAAATTGCGAGCAAATATCGAGCAGGATTGAGTTTAACCTATTTAGACGATTATCTAGGAAACCAATTTATGTCTAATAGTATTAAACAATTCAACGCTCAAAACAGTACTAAATTGACAAATGGTATTGATTTTGAAACGATTTTAAAATCAAATACAAATAAAAATATTGATTGGTTTTTTAACACTATTATAAATTCTCGTGAAATCATCGATTATAAGTTTTCAAATGTATCCAAAACAAAAGATAGCGTTAGCTTTTCGTTGAATAATAAGGCTAAAATAGTAGTGCCAATTCCTGTTTATGGTATAAAAAACGATTCCATAGTTTTTAAGAAATGGATCGAACCTGTTAAAGAAGATAGCATTTATAGGGTAGAGAGAAAAGAAGCTAAAAAAATTATACTCAATTTTGAAAATGAAGTCCCAGAATTTAATTTAAGAAATAACTGGAAGAAAATTGAAGGTTTTTATCCTACTAATCGCCCCATAAAATTTGCTTTTGTGCAGGATCTAGAAGATCCGTATTACAATCAAATTATATATGCGCCAATTGTAACTTTTAACGTGTATGACGGGCTTTCACCCGGGATGCGATTTCACAACCGAGCGATTTTAAATAGGCCTTTTGTTTATGATATAAATCCAACTTATTCCATAAAATCAAAATCAGTAACTGGGTCTGCTGCCTTTGTGATTAATAAAGACTACAGAGAAAATAGTTTGTTTAATGTCAAATATTCGATTGGCACTTCCTATTTCCATTATGCGCCTGACGCGACATATCTTAAAATTACCCCTACCGTTTTGATGCAATTTCGTAATAATGACTATAGAGACAATCGAAAACAAAGAGTACTTTTTAGACAAATCTTAATCAATAAAGAAAAGAGCAATATTGTTGTTGATAACTCGCAGGAAGACTATTCCATTTTTAATGTAAAATACATCAACTCAAGAACTGAAGTAACTAATCATATTAGCTTTGTGGGTGATGTACAATTTTCTAAGCAATTTGGTAAAATTTCAACCGAAATACAACATCGGAAACTATTCGAAGACAATCGCCAACTCAATATTAGAATGTATGCGGGAGCATTTACTTATAATAGTAGTAATTCCGATTTTTATAGTTTTGCTTTAGACCGCCCTACGGATTATCTTTTTGATTATCCGTATTTAGGTAGATCTTCACAAACAGGCATCGTAAGCCAAGAATTTGTTTTGGCAGAAGGTGGGTTTAAATCAAAATTAATTTCAGCCTACGCCAACCAATGGATTACGACATTGAACGCTAGTTATTCTATTTGGAATTGGATAGAAGCGTATGGAGATGTTGGATTTGTAAAAAATACCCAACAAAAAAAGAACTTCGTATACGACAGTGGAATTCGTCTTAACTTACTTACGGACTATTTTGAATTATTTTTTCCAATATATTCGAATAACGGATGGGAAATAACCCAACCTGATTACCATGAAAAAATAAGATTTGTAATCACATTAAATCCTGATAAGTTTATTCAACTTTTTACCCGAAAATGGTTTTAATTGATCATGAAATTACAGTTTTAATTAAATTATTAGCAACGATATTAGTGTTTAAGTCAATATTATTGAAAATAAATGTGATTTATCAAAAATAAATTATTTAAAATTAAATTGTATTTGTTTCAATGAATGATGAAAATAGCTAGTTTTTAGTTAAATTTGCCCAACAAAGTGATACTTTCCAATGATGATAAAAGAAAAAACCAATACTGCATTAACCTTTGAAGACTTCAAAACCGAAGTACTTAACGATTATAAAATAGCAATCATAAGCAGAGAATGCAGCTTATTAGGGCGCAAGGAGGTTTTAACTGGAAAAGCAAAATTTGGAATTTTTGGTGACGGAAAAGAAGTTCCGCAATTAGCAATGGCCAAATCTTTTAGAAACGGTGATTTCCGTTCAGGATATTATCGTGATCAAACGTTTATGATGGCTATTGGTCAATTAACAATTCAACAATTTTTTGCTGGTTTATACGGCCACACCGATATTTTACAGGAACCCATGTCGGCCGGGAGACAAATGGGTGGTCATTTTATGACGCATAGCTTAAACGAAGATGGAAGTTGGAAAGATTTAACAAAACAAAAAAATTCTAGCGCAGACATTTCTCCTACCGCATCACAAATGCCAAGAATGCTAGGTATTGCGCAAGCTTCAAAAATTTATAGAAACGTTCCAGAAATTAGCAATAAGTCGAATTTTTCTAATAATGGAGATGAAATTTCTTGGGGAACCATAGGAAATGCCAGTACTTCGGAAGGTATTTTTTTTGAAACCATAAATGCTGCAGGAGTATTGCAAGTTCCTATGGTTGTAAGTGTTTGGGATGATGAATACGGAATTTCAGTTCACGCAGTTCAGCAGACTACAAAAGAAAGCATTTCTGAAATTTTAAAAGGATACCAACGAGAGGGAAACAGTAACGGTCTTGAAATCTTAAAAGTTAAAGGTTGGGATTATGTTAGCTTGATTGAAACTTATGAAAAAGCAGCTGATCTAGCTCGTGAAAACCATATTCCAGTACTAATTCACGTTAACCAATTAACGCAACCTCAAGGACATTCTAGTTCAGGATCTCACGAAAGATACAAAGACGCTGCTAGACTAGAATGGGAAAAAGATTTTGACTGCATTAGACAAATGAAATTGTGGATGATAGCCATCAATATTGCTTCTCCCGAAGAAATTGACAAGATTGATCTGCTCGCAAAACAAGAAGTATTTGAAGGTAAAGTTGCAGCTTGGAAAGCATTTATCGAACCAAATGTTGAAGAGGAAAAAGAACTAATAGCATTACTTGAAAAAACAGCTCCTTTAAGTAAAAATAAAGAAAGCATCCTAAAAATTATTGCCGATTTAAGCAGAATTAAAGCACCTTTAAAAAAGGAAATCCTAATCTCGGCTCGTAAGGCTTTAAGAATGGTAGCCAATGAAAGCTGTAAAACAGAATTGTCTCATTGGATTACAACATTTACTGCAAAAACTCAACACAAATTCAGTAGCAATTTGTTTTCAGAATCGAATATGAATGTTTTTTCAGTAAAGGAAGTTTTGCCGAAATATGCAGTAGAGGCAACAGCAGATACTGATGGCAGAATGATTTTGCGAGATAATTTTGATGCATTATTTACAAAATATCCCGAAGCCTTAATTTTTGGTGAAGATGCCGGAAATATTGGTGATGTAAATCAAGGATTAGTTGGATTACAAGAAAAATTTGGTGAATTCCGTGTTGCTGATGTGGGAATTAGGGAAGCTTCCATAATTGGTCAAGGAATTGGATTGGCGTTGAGAGGACTGCGGCCTATAGCCGAAATTCAGTACTTGGATTATTTGTTGTACGCTATCCAAATTTTGAGTGATGATTTAGCAACATTGCAATACAGAACAGTAGGAAAACAGAAAGCTCCTCTAATTATAAGAACGCGTGGACACCGATTAGAAGGAATTTGGCATTCTGGTTCACCTATGGGAATGATCATCAATTCATTAAGAGGGATTCATGTTTTAGTACCTAGAAATATGACTAAAGCAGCGGGTTTCTATAATACCTTGTTTGAATGTGACGAACCAGCACTTGTAATTGAATGTCTTAATGGCTATAGATTGAAAGAAAAAATGCCGATGAATTATGGCGAATTCAAGACACCAATCGGAGAAGTTGAAACTATAAAAAAAGGGACCGACATAACTCTAGTTTCTTATGGTTCTACTTTGAGATTAGTAGAAGAAGCTGCTAAAGAGCTCATGGAAATAGGAATTGATTGTGAAATCATTGATATTCAATCCTTGCTCCCATTTGATATCAAACACGATATCGTAAAAAGTATTGCAAAAACAAATAGGCTCTTGATAATCGACGAAGACCTTCCTGGTGGAGCTACGGCATTTATTTTGCAACATATTATCGAAAATCAAGATGGCTATAATTATTTAGACAGTAAACCTCAAACTCTAACTGCTAAAGCGCATCGACCGGCTTACGGAACAGATGGTGATTATTTTTCGAAACCATCCATAGAAGATATTTTCGAAAAAGTATACGAAATGATGAATGAAGTAAATCCATCAAAATATCCTATTTTGTATTAGGCAGTTATCTTATTTATAAGATCGCTACTCGAAAGTATTCGCAACTTTAGTCAAAACTAATGAGAATCATTTTCTCGTTAAAACCGACTAGACCCCTATAAAGCTTTGGCAAAGAACATAGCCCTAAGGTACCTCAAAATAAGACAATAAAAATGTAACATGTACTCCCTAATTACAAAAAATACAGTAGTTGCTTTATTTTTAACTAAAAAATGAAGCAGAAAATTATTTCCATTTTTTCAATACATTGTCCATCACTTCGTTTAGTTCTGCAGAGATTACAAATTTGTAATTCAAATAAACATAAGCTATAGTGAGTACTATTGATTTTAGAACTATAGAAATAATGGGAGTAAAAGAGAAATCCCAAAAGTACAACCCAAGAAACAAAACAAGCGTTAAAGCAATCGAATATAAAGTTTGCTTGGTAAATGGATACAAATCTAATTTTTTAACTACAAAAAACAATTTGGCTAAACTGTAAAAAGTAATAGACAATAAAGTGGCAAACGCGGATCCAATAATACCATAAATGGGAATAAAAACCATATTTAGTCCAATAGTTAAAATCACTAAGGCGACACCTAAAAATAAGACGGTTCTGTAGTATTTTGTATTGAAAATAATGGCGTTATTATTCCCCAAAATCAAGTCAAAATATTTAGATAATCCGATCATAAAAACTACCATTATGCTACCAAGGTATAATTGCTTTTCAGCAGGGTTTTTAAGTCCCTGAATTATTATCTCATACAGCATATTAATATTCACAAAAATACCCAGCATTACAAAACCACCCACAACTTGCAAATTAATAGATGTTTTTTTATATAAAATATTCATTTCATCATGCTTGTTCTCATGCATTAGTTTTGCGGTAATAGGATACACAATTTGATGCATTGCACGACTCGGCACAGAAATCACTAAAGCAATATAAGTCGCAACCGAGTAATAGGCTATATTCTCGATATGCATATATTGGTTTAAAATAATTTTATCTCCATCTAATAATAAATTGGCTACACTTCCAGACAAAATAATATAAAAAGTATAGGTTAATATATCTTTCACATTATCAGGAATAGCGAGCTGAAATATAGGTTTTTGAATATTGAAAGCATAAAACATTGTTATTATTAAAGCAATCAAATACACAGCCACTGTAGCATAAATAAATCCTTCAACACTTAACCAACCATAATTTACACAAATTAATAATATTAATGACGCAGATCTCAACCCTACTTCTTTAATAAAATTTCCAAAGACCGAATGCATATGAACTCTTAACCAAGCATAAAAAATCTCGAAATAAGACATACATACTCCTATTATTGGTATTACCCAAATATAACTTTCTACAATTTTATTTTTTTTAGACAGGAAAAATTGAACTTCATCGTAATAAACAAATCCAAGCAATAAAGAGGGAATAATTATTACAAACGGGAATAGAACAGTAAATGATAAAAAACGGGAGCGCTCTTCATTGGTCCTATATTGAGAATAGAATTTTACCAAGGTGTTTTGCATACCAATAGCAAATAATGGCATAATTACATTGGCAAATGAAAGTATAAAATTAGATAGTCCATAATACGTTGCTCCAAGAAGTACAGGATATAAATAAATGGTATTGATACCACCAATTGCAAAACCAATGTAAGTAATGATGGTATTCTTTAAAGACTGATTTAATACTATTCCCATTCTTTTATGTCATTGCGAGGCACGAAGCAATCTCACTTTTAATTTTATGATATATTAATCAATTCAACCAATTTCTCCGTCAAACTTTTTCTGGAATATTTCTGTAAACTTATTCCATTAGATTGCAGTTTTCCTTCCAAAAACTGATTATAAAAGCCCAAAAGTACACTTTTTAGTTTCGTTTTCTCTGAATAATCAAAGAATACACCCGTGTTTGTAGCAGTAATGATTTCGGCAAAGTCAGAACCGTTTGGCCCAATGGCAATAATAGGTCTGCCAGAAACCATATATTCGAATAATTTTCCCGGAATAATACTTTTAGTGTCTTCAGAGTTGATTTCGATAAGCAACAAAACTTGTGATTTTCTTTGATGCGCAATCGCTTCCGAATGCGAAACATAGCCCAAATTATTTAAATACGCATGCAATCCAAATTCAGAAATGGTTTCCAATACTTCTTGACTTACTGCTCCTATTAATTTTATTTCCAAATGCGATTCAAAATCTGGAATTTCATTTATTAATTCTACCAAAGTTTCCCAAAGCAGTTTCGGATTCCTTTCAGAAAGAAAAGAGCCAATGTGTGCCAAAGAAAACTTAGTATCCAAAGCTTCTTTCTCGACATTTTCCGTGTCATAACCATTCGTAATCACCACAATTGGCTTAGTGGTTATAGCTTGAAATTCCCTTTTTGTGGTGTTGCTGGTTACAATAATTGTATCGGCTGCATTGAGCACTTGGCGTTCTAAATCTTTGTGCTTCGCAGCAGCATAATTCGACAATCGCAAGGATTTATGATAACCAATGGTTGTCCAAGGATCCCGAAAATCAACAAACCATTTTACATTCATTCTTTGTTTTAATTCCAATCCAATCAGATGCAAACTATGAGGCGGTCCCGAAGTGACAATTGTATCAATATTATTTTCCAAAATGTATTTTTCTAAAAAGGCAACCGAAGGTTTAACCCAAAAGACACGCGCATCAGGAATAAATAAATTGCCCCGAATCCAAAGAAATAGTTTATCTAATAACGATTGTTTTTTTTGGTTTGGAATAATTCCGGAACTGATTTTTTTGGTTTTATTCTTCGAAAAAAGGAAGCCAATTGATAGGGTTCGAAGATTTTATGTTTGAGAACAATTGCCTTGTCTGAAACTTCATTCACCAAGTTCTCGTCAACAATGGGATACGTTGGATTCTCCGGAATATAAACTATGGGCTGAACGCCAAAATCGGGTAAGTATTTCACGAATTTCAACCAACGCTGAACACCTGGTCCTCCAGCTGGGGGCCAATAATAAGTAATTATGAGGAGTTTATTTTGTTTCAATTTTCAAGTTTAGAGATATTGAATTATAAATCTCTATTTAATTTTTCAAGTTCCTCGATATCCAACAAATCTTTTGGTCGATTTGAAGCTTTTTTAGCAATAATTAGACTATTGTAATCTAAAAAATAAACTGGAATTCCATCAATATCAATGATATTAGCCATTTCTAAAAGTGCTGTAAAAGAGGTGTTTTCTAAACCTTTTACAGAGGTCATAATATCTAATCTAAAATTAAAATTTAGAGTAATATCTGTCCAATCAGGGACAAATTGTATCGTATTAATATTTTCAAAATCCCCTATTCCCAACTGTTTTAAAGCTTCTCCTAAATTTTCTCTATTAATTATTGTATCGTTAATAAAAATGTCGATATCTCCCGTACTTCTTCCGTAGCCATAAATATTTACAGCAAATCCGCCAATGGTCAAATAATCAACATTATTAGCTGCCAAATATTTCCAAACATCTATTATTTGCTGATTCAAATTCATTTAAAATTATTTTGATTTTGAATATTTCTTTGCAGTTCTCAAAAGGTATGAAAGCTCAATTATCGCCATCAGTTTTTCAAAACGTTGTTGGTAGGTCAACTGTCTAGCTTCCTCTATGTATCTGGCTTCCATTACTGATGGATGTGCATGATTTAGTTTACCTATTTCCATTTCTTTTAAAAATTAAATTCTTTCGAAATTTTATCTTTCAAATTTACAAATAAATATTATACAACAAACTTCTCTTTCTTCCTTTCAACATAAACTCCACCTATCAATAGCAACAACATCCCAATCGAACTGAGCAGTGTAATTGTACTTCCAGTTTTTACCACTTGCGGTTCAAACTTGAACTCTATAGTATGTTTTCCTGCTGGAACTTCCATTGCTCGTAAAACATAATTTACAAGAAAATGATTAGTTTTTTTAGCATCAATATAGGCATTCCAACCATTTTCATAATAAATCTCCGAGAAAACAGCTATACCTTTTCCTTCATTTTCTGAAGAATACTTGAGATAATTAGGTTTGTAAATATCTAATTCTATCTTTCCTGAATCGTCCCAATTCTCTTTCAAACGGGCACTCTGTAATCTTGCTCCAAAATGATGAACGTTGAAAACTGCAACATTTTTAGTGTCCAATTTATCCAATGCTTTCATCTCGGCATCGGCAGAATTCAAGGCTTTCAATTCGTTTATAAACCACGCATTCCCATTAGCATCCGGATTTTGAACTGGGATTGAAGCACCCGTTGAATCGGTTTGGATAATGTATTTTACGTTCAACATATTGAGGATTTCAATATTGTTTTTGGCAATTTGATAATCAAATAATTGCTGCATTCTTCGGGGTTTCACAGCACTGTAACCCCCAATCGATTTATGAAAATAAGATGCTCTAGCGCTTGATAAATTACCTGCAACCTCAAAAACTCTGTAATGAGTAGTGTCTCGCAAAATCTGAGCATCAGCAGGGGTTTCCTGAAAAGGAACTTCCACTTCACTCCTGCTTACAAAATCCTTATCGGAAACATATTTTTTGCCCACAAAAAACAAATCAAAAACCATCAACAATCCTACTAGAATTATCGCCGTATTTTGAGCGAATTTATTTTT
>CAMDGJ010000092.1 GCA_945897545.1 Flavobacterium psychrophilum | reverse complement strand
TACTTTAAATAATAATACAGGTAAAATACTTGTTGAATTGCAGTTAAAAAAAGATTTTCCAATTTCTAAATCGAGTAGAGCTGCCATTTATGAACCAGGGTTTATTGTGGGAAAACAAATTGCTATTTATCCAAATTTTGCTGACAAATCAATTTTGGAAGATGGCGATACCTTAAAAGGAGAAATTACCGCGGGACTTACAGAATCTTTGAAAGAAAAATTGGTTCCTCTTCAAGAAAAATTCGAAAAACTACTTCACAATGTTGACGAATTAGTATCAGGACTTAATAATGTACTTGATAAAAAAGGGCAAGCAGATTTAAAAAACAGTCTGTCAGAATTAAATAAAACTATAGCGCAATTTCACAAAGCATCAGCAAGTGTGAACATAATTCTTGATGATAATAAAAGTCAAATCAATGGAATTGTGACCAATTTCAACAAAGTATCAAGTAATTTTTCTAAAATATCGGATTCTTTAAACAAAGCTAATTTAGGCCAAACTGTTCAAAATTTGGAGAAAACATTAGTAAGCGTAGATAAAATAATGTCAGATCTCCAGGCGGGAAAAGGCAGTATGGGCAAATTATTGACAGACGAAGAGTTGTATAAAAATTTAGAAAAAACTACAAAAGAATTAGAATTGTTGTTGGAAGACGTTAGGCTTCATCCAACGCGATATGTAAATGTTTCTGTTTTTGGAAAAAAAGAGAAACCATACATAAGTCGGTCAACCGATACAATTACTAAAGTTAAAAACTAGCATTTATGAGTTATCTAGATAATATTTTATTTGCAATACTACTGTCAATAGGTTTTGGTTACTTTTATTTAAATGTAAAAAAAATCATCAGAAACATAAATCTTGGCATAGATGTAAATCGGAGCGATAACCCAAAATCTCGTTGGACAAATATGGCAATGATTGCCCTTGGACAATCAAAAATGGTCAAACGACCGGTTGCTGGAATACTTCATGTCATTGTTTACGTTGGTTTTATTATCATCAATATTGAATTGTTAGAGATTATTATTGATGGTTTATTTGGGACACACAGAATTTTTGCCCCAATTGGAGTGATTTACGATGTATTGATCGCTTCATTTGAAATATTGGCTTTACTGGTTTTAATTGCGGTGTTTGCTTTTTGGTCAAGAAGAAATGTGATCAAATTAAAACGTTTTACAAGTAAAGATTTGACTGGCTGGCCCAAAAATGACGCCAATTACATTTTGTATTTCGAAGTAGTTTTGATGTCCTTGTTTTTATTGATGAATGCCTCGGATTTACATTTGCAAAATATTCCCGGAGGTTTTTCCCATTTCACTAAAGCAGGTTTTTTTCCAGTTAGTCAATTCATAGAGCCATTATTTAACGGAGTTTCTAGTGAATTAGTGATGGTTTTATACGAACTATTTTGGTGTTTACACATTATAGGAATTTTGTTTTTTATGAATTATCTGTATGTTTCAAAACACCTTCACATTTTATTGGCTTTCCCAAATACGTATTTTGCTGATTTGAATTCAAAAGGGCAACTGGACAATTTGAAATCAGTTACTAAAGAAGTAAAAATGATGATGGATCCTAATGCCGATCCTTATGCAACGCCAATTATTGACGAAAACGCAGCTCCAGCTAAGTTTGGTGCCAGTGATATTCAAGATTTAAATTGGGTGCAATTATTGAATGCGTACACCTGCACCGAATGTGGTCGCTGTACTTCATCTTGTCCAGCTAATATAACTGGAAAAAAATTATCGCCTCGAAAAATAATGATGGACACGAGAGATAGAATGGAAGAAGTAGGTAGAAATATAGATGCAAATAAAGGTATTTTTGTTCCAGACAACAAATCATTGTTGAACGATTACATCACACCCGAAGAATTATGGGCTTGTACATCTTGTAACGCTTGTGTCGAAGAATGTCCAGTAAACATCAGTCCACTTTCAATAATTATGGATATGAGGCGCTATCTAGTTATGGAACAAAGCGCTGCACCAATGCCAGTAAACGCTATGATGGCTAATATTGAAAATAATGGTGCACCATGGCAATATAATCAGCAAGACCGATTAAATTGGAAAAACGAAAATTAATGTTTAATCGGTTAAACGTTTAACCGATTAAACAATTAATCGAATCAAAAAATTTATTATGCAAGAAATATTAAGTGTACCCACAATGGCCGAAATGTTAGCTCAAGGCAAACAACCAGAAGTGTTATTTTGGGTAGGTTGTGCTGGAAGTTTTGATGACAGATCAAAAAAAATAACAAGGGCTTTTGTGCGAATCTTGAATCGTGCAAATGTGTCATTTGCTGTTCTGGGAACTGAAGAAAGTTGCACTGGCGATCCAGCGAAAAGAGCTGGAAACGAATTCCTCTTTCAAATGCAAGCGATGACAAATATAGAGATATTGAATGCCTATGAAGTGGGAAAAATCGTTACTGCATGTCCGCATTGTTTCAATACCTTGAAAAATGAATATCCAGAATTAGGCGGTAGATATGAAGTTTTGCATCATACAGAGTTTTTGAAATCTTTGTTGGACGATGGAAGATTAACCATTGAAGGCGGACAGTTTAAGGGAAAAAGAATTACTTTTCACGATCCATGTTATTTAGGCCGAGCCAATAATGTATACGAAGCTCCCCGTGATTTAATTCAAAAGTTAGACGCTGAATTAGTCGAAATGAAACGCTCACGTGCGAATGGTTTATGCTGTGGTGCCGGTGGCGCACAAATGTTTAAAGATGCAGAGCAAGGAAACAAGGAAGTTAATATCGAAAGACCCGAAGACGCTCTACAAACTGCTCCGGATATCATTGCTGCAGGATGTCCTTTTTGCAATACCATGATGACTGACGGTATCAAAAACAAAGAAAAAGAAGGCACGGTAAAAGTGATGGATATCGCCGAATTAATTGCTAATGCACAAGATTTATAAATTAATTATGAATTAAGAATTTCGAATTAAAAATTAAAAATCTGCAATCTGAAAACTGCAATCTAAAATCTAAAATCAAATGTTAGTTCCTTTCGAAAATTTACCAGAAGATTCCAAAATCTGGATTTACCAATCCAACAGAAAATTTTCGGATGAAGAATTTTCTGAAATTGAAACAGCTTTGCAATCTTTTCTTGAAGGTTGGGAAGCACATAGCGTAAGTCTAGAATCCTCGTATCAATTAAAATACAATCGATTCATCATCATTGCTGTGAATCAGGAAGTACAGGCTGCAACCGGTTGTTCTATTGATTCTTCAGTGCAATTTATCCAAAAATTGGAACAAAAATACAATGTAGAATTGTTGGACAAAATGAACGTTACTTTCAAAAATGGAGAGCATATAGCCCACAAAACATTGATTGATTTCAAGAAAATGGTCAAAGAAAAAGCCGTTACTGAGAACACTATTGTTTTCAATAATCTGGTAAATACCATCGAGGAGTATAACGAATCTTGGGAAGTTCCAGCTATGGACAGCTGGCATAGTCGTTTTTTTTAATATAATCTTTAGAAACAAGTTCGAAAATATTTATTCCTAATCAGCATTTGATTATAGGGAATTTAATTTAATAAGTTCTTTTCAGCAAAATACAAATATGAAAATAGCAATCGTTTGTTATCCCACCTTTGGAGGAAGCGGAGTTGTCGCAACGGAACTTGGGCTGGAGTTGGCTCGTCGAGGTCACGAAATTCATTTTATAACCTACAGTCAACCTGTGCGATTGGCATTGCTAAACCCAAATGTGTTTTACCACGAGGTTACTGTTCCAGAATATCCCTTGTTTCATTTTCAACCTTATGAATTAGCTTTATCAAGTAAATTAGTCGATACGGTGAAGTTGTATAAAATTGAATTATTGCACGTGCATTATGCTATACCGCACGCTTATGCAGGTTATATGGCAAAGCAAATGTTAAAAGACGAAGGTATAAATCTTCCAATGATAACGACGCTTCACGGCACTGATATTACTTTAGTAGGAAATCATCCCTTTTATAAAACTGCAGTTACGTTCAGTATCAATAAATCTGATTTTGTGACTTCGGTTTCCCAAAACTTAAAGGATGACACGCTTAAATTATTCAATGTTAAGAACGAAATTCAGGTAATTCCTAATTTTATTGAATTACATAATAACGCCTTCGATCCAAGTATTTCTTGCCGTCGTTCCGCTATGGCAAAAGATAACGAACGAATTATTACCCACATCAGTAATTTTAGAAAAGTAAAACGTATTCCCGATGTGATTAAAATATTTCACAAAATTCAACAAGAAATTCCTGCTAAACTTATGATGGTAGGTGATGGGCCCGAAAAAGAAAAAGCAGAAAATTTGTGCCAAGAATTAGGCATTCAAGACAAAGTAATTTTCTTTGGAAATAGCAATGAAATTGATAAAATATTGAGTTTTACGGATCTATTTTTATTACCCTCACAAACCGAAAGTTTTGGTCTCGCTGCTCTCGAAGCAATGGCATGGAGTGTTCCCGTGATTTCGAGTAATTCTGGAGGTTTGCCAGAGGTAAATTTGGATGGAGTTTCAGGTTATTTAAGCGACAAAGGGAATATAGATGAAATGGTTGAAAATGCTTTAAAAATTTTGAAAGATACAGTTACTCTAAATAAATTTAAAAAAAATGCCTTATCCGTAGCCAAGCGATTTGATATCAAAAATATTTTACCGCTGTATGAAGAATTGTATCAAAAAGCGATTAATAAATTTCTATGAAAAAAGCGGTTCTATTAGTACTAGTACTATTTCTGGTTTCGTGTGGATCATCTTCCATAAAAAAATCAGAAAGCAAAACTTTATATGAAGTTTTGACAGAACAAGCTGATGGTGGAGCCAACATTCGTTTTTTTGAAATTTTATCCGAGCCAAATGAAATTGCAATGTTGCAAAATGATGAAAAACTAAAAAATAAAATAAAACTAGACGATATCAAAACGGCAAATTTTATCGTTTTTAATATGGGAGAAAAAAAAACAGGAGGGCATAAAATTAATATTGAAAGCGCTGTTGAAACGGATAAGAATATAATCATTACCATAAAAGAAATAACTCCCGAGTCTAACACAGTAATCACTCAAGAAGTCACAATGCCTTATTGTATTGTCAAAATAAATTCTAAAAAAGAAATAATTATACAATAGAAAAAGGGCTTAAAAATATTTTCCAGCCCTTTTTACTTTATTTATTGAAAAGAATGTTAAAAAACATATCTTACATTTAATCCAAATCCACCAACATGAAAGTCAGTTTCCTCAACTATCCATAGTGTTGGCCTCCAGTCTAAACCTATTGCAATTGGAGCTTCTTGAAAACGGTATTCCAACCCAATTTCGCCACTAGCTCCCAAGAAAAAGTTATCATTAATAACAATAGAAGGTCCAACTCCCACATACCATTTTAAAGATTCACCATCAACTGGTTTGTGTAAGAAATCATAAAGAGCATCCAGCCCAACACCTCCATCTCCAAAGGATATGTCAGCATGAATTCTACTAAATTTACCTAGGCTAAAAATCCC
Organism: Flavobacterium psychrophilum; assembly: GCA_945897545.1. Taxonomy (GTDB): domain Bacteria; phylum Bacteroidota; class Bacteroidia; order Flavobacteriales; family Flavobacteriaceae; genus Flavobacterium; species Flavobacterium psychrophilum_L. The sequence goes on along the minus strand of CAMDGJ010000092.1, from coordinate 4,781 downwards.
GTCAACAGCGACATCACCGCCAGCAACATCCCCAAAACGGATACCAATCTCTTGTGCACTAGCAAATTGATTGGCACAAATAAATGCCAATGCTAATAATAATTTTTTCATAATTTAGGATTTATCGTTTTGCAATATTAAACATTTAACGAAGTAAAATCAAAAATATTTTAAAAAATAACGGAATAATAATGAATCAATATTTAGTACAAAAAAATTATTTTTTAAAAAGATTAGCCCTAAATTATTCGATAAGCTTTTAAACTAAAAACTAAAAACTTACATTTGTTCAAAACTAATTAAAATGGCAGGAAATAGCTACGGAACACTATTTAGAATAACTACTTTCGGGGAATCTCACGGAGAAGCATTAGGTGGTATAATTGATGGTTGTCCTTCTGGAATTACTTTAGATTTAGATGCTATTCAAGCAGAAATGTCAAGAAGAAAACCAGGTCAGTCAAAAATTGTAACCCAACGAAAAGAACCGGATGATGTTCAATTCCTTTCCGGAATTTTCGAAGGTAAAACCACGGGAACTCCTATAGGTTTTATCATTCCAAATACGAATCAAAAAGCAGATGATTACTCCCATATAAAAGACAATTACAGACCAAGCCATGCAGATTATGTGTATGAAAAAAAATATGGTTTTCGAGATTATCGAGGAGGCGGCCGAAGTTCTGCCAGAGAAACAGCTAGTAGAGTAGTGGCTGGCGCCATAGCAAAACAAATGTTGCCAGAAATAAAAATTAATGCTTTTGTTTCTTCAGTAGGTTCCATTTTTTTAGAAAAACCATACCAAGAATTGGATTTTTCAAAAATAGAGAATAATCCAGTACGATGTCCAGATGAAAAAAAGGCATTAGAAATGGAAGAGTATATAATGAAAATTAAAAAAGAAGGTGATACAGTTGGCGGTACCGTAACCTGTGTCATTCAGAATGTACCAATTGGTTTAGGAGAACCAGTTTTTGATAAATTACATGCTGAACTCGGAAAAGCAATGCTTTCGATAAACGCTGTGAAAGGATTTGAATTCGGAAGCGGGTTTTGCGGTTCACAAATGCGAGGAAGTGAGCATAACGATTTATATAATCCTGATGGCACTACTAAAACTAATCTTTCTGGTGGAATTCAAGGAGGTATAAGCAACGGAATGGATATTTATTTTCGGGTGGCTTTCAAACCAGTGGCAACAATTATGCAAAAGCAAGATTCATTAGATAGTTCAGGAAATATTACCGAGATGACTGGTAAAGGACGACACGATCCTTGCGTTGTGCCAAGAGCTGTTCCAATCGTTGAAGCAATGGCTGCGATTGTACTGGCTGATTTTTATTTAATAAATAAAACCTATTTAAAATAGTTTTCAGCTGTAGTGTTTCGTACGAACTGCAAACTGAATATTGAGCACTGAACAATTAAAAAAATGACCGAAAACAAAAAATCATCCTTTCTAGGAAATCTTACTGTTCAAATTATTATTGCGATGTTATTAGGCGCAATTTTGGGTATTTTTATTCACAATAATTATGATGTTGGGTTTGCGAAAGAATTTAGTGATAAAATAAAAATTTTAGCCACTGTTTTCATACGTTTGGTTCAAATGATTATTTCTCCATTAGTATTTACAACCTTAGTAGTAGGAATTGCTAAATTGGGTGATGTTAAAACAGTGGGAAGAGTGGGAGGAAAAGCCTTAGGATGGTTTTTTAGTGCTTCTTTTATGTCACTTTTAATAGGAATGTTTTGGGTTAATATTTTGCAACCTGGTGTTGGATTAAATTTGACAGACGTTGATTTATCCGCTGCTGCTGAAGTAACAGGTAATACAAAGAGCTTCTCCGCTCAAAACTTTATAGAGCACATTTTTCCAAAAAGTATTTTTGAAGCGATGGCAAATAATGAAATCTTGCAAATTGTTATTTTCTCTATCTTTTTTGGATTGGCAGCAGCCTCCATCGGAAGTTATGCAAAACCGGTTATAAATGCTTTAGATAAAACGTCGCATATTGTACTAAAAATGGTGAATTATGTGATGAAGTTTGCTCCTCTTGGAGTTTTTGGTGCCATTGCAGGTGTTTTTGCTTTAAAAGACTTAAACGAATTAGTTTTCACTTATATTAAATATTTTGGATCATTCTTAATAGGAATAGGCTCTTTATGGGTTTTCTTATTAGCAATAGGGTTTATTTTCCTTGGAAAAAGAATGAAAACTTTGTTAAACCACATTATTGGTCCAGTAATTATTGCTTTTGGTACAACAAGTAGCGAAGCAGTTTTCCCAAAACTCACCGAAGAATTGGAACGTTTTGGTGTAAAAGACAAAATAGTTTCTTTTATGTTGCCTTTGGGTTATTCTTTCAATTTAGATGGGAGTATGATGTATATGACTTTTGCTAGTTTATTTATTGCTCAAGCTTATGGAATTGATCTCGACATCGGAACACAAATGACTATGCTTTTAGTCTTAATGCTAACCAGCAAAGGAATAGCTGGAGTTCCCAGAGCAAGTTTAGTGGTAGTGGCTGCCACTTGTGGTATGTTTGATATTCCTATTGAAGGTATTGCTTTGATACTTCCAATTGACCATTTTTGTGATATGTTCAGAAGCGCAACTAATGTATTAGGGAATGCTTTGGCAACATCGGTGGTTGGTAAGTGGGAAGGCGAAAGCGAACTGCCTTCTTAATCAATAAGAAAATCTGTAAATCATCACAAACCTATTCAATTATTTGAATGGTTTTTTTTTTTAAAGTGATAAAAGGTATTTTTTCAGATTTCATTGCATTTCTAATAGTTTTATATTTAAGATTTACCTTAATAAAAAATGCAACTATTTTGTATTTTATAAATATTTTTGTATATATTTGAAATTATATTTATCTGGTATGCTTCAAATTAGGCTATTTATTTATTTATTATTTTTACTGAGTCCTTTCAGTAATAGTTTTTTTGCACAATCAAAACTACCTTCCAAACAAGAAATAAATAAAACCGCAAATCTAGCCGTTAAATACTTGCACGCTGAAAATTTTGAAAAATCATTGGCAACAGCAAGGCAAAGTTTGCATTATGCCGCAATCATCAAAGACAATTATCTAATAGCTGTTTCATATAATGTAATTGCTGCAAATTTTGACGTATTGGCTGAATTTGATAAAGCAATTTTCTATTATAAGAAAGGTTTAATTCATGCCAACAAAACCAGTAATGATATTATTAAAAACTATATAAACAATAATTTAGGGAATGTGTACTGTTTTGAAAAAAAACAACATGAAAAGGGAATTAGTTATTATAAAAAATCCCTTGAATATAGCCAAAAGTTAGCGGATAGCAGCCAATTTGTATTTACTAAACTCAATATTGCTTGGGCTTATTTTGATATTGGTCATTTTAACGAAGGATATCCCTATTTAGAATATATTAATAAATATCATTCTAAATTTGGTGAGAAAGCCACTGTAGTGATTTTAAATATGCTCAATGGTATGTATTATAGCAATATTGGTGAAAACGCGAAAGCAGAAACCTATTTTTTGAACGCTATTAAATTTGGAAATATTGAACCTGATAAATCTGATTTGTGCTATTCACATCAAGAGTACTCCAAGTTTTTACTAAAAAATGGCGATTATAAGAAAGCTTATCAAAACTTGGACATTTTTAATACTATCCAACAGAAAATTTATAACGAAGATAAACTCAAGAAGGCTAATGTAGTGGGTATTAATCTTGAAATAGATGAATACAAAAGGGAGGTTGATAGAATTGAATTTGAGAAAAAATTACAAACTCAAAGTCTTAAAAAATCCAGAATCATTGTCGTTCTTTTTATTGCTGCTTTCTCAGTATTATTATTGCTGATTTTTTCCTTATATAAAAATTTCAATTTTAAGAAAAAAGTCAATAGCGAACTTACCTTAGCTAATGAGGAATTGATTATAGCTAAGGAAAAAGCGGATGAATCTTCACTTGCTAAAACCCAATTTGTATCTACGATTAGTCACGAATTAAGGACTCCATTATACGGTGTAATTGGCATGACGGATATGTTGCTAGATGAGCATAAAGAATTAGCAGAAAGTCCGTATTTAAGTTCCTTAAAATTTTCAGCGAGATATTTGTTGTCACTTGTTAACGATGTTCTTCAAATTACTAAAATCGAAGAAAATAATATTGTTCTTGAAAGTCTTACTTTCAATATCTCTGACGAAATTAATATGATTAAAAACTCACTAAGCTTTATTGCTCAAAATAATAACAATAAAATTATTGTCAATATTGACCCGAAGATTCCTGAATATTTAATTGGAGATACACTAAAACTTTCGCAGATTTTGATGAATTTAATCAGTAATGGATTGAAATTTACTAAAAATGGAGAAGTCAAAATTAGTGCTAATTTAATTAGGGTAGAAGGTAAATCCCAATATATTGAATTTCAAATTGAGGATAATGGGACAGGTATCGCAGCTGCAGAACAAGATAAAATTTTTGAAAAATTTGTTCAAGTTGGAAAAAATGACAACGATTACCAAGGAACTGGTCTTGGTTTAGCAATTGTGAAACGGCTAATAACGCTATTCAATAGTGAAATTTCACTCGAAAGTACGATAGGATTAGGAACCACATTCAAATTTACAATTGCATTTGATTTTGATCCTGATAGAACCAATCAAATAATTAAAAATATTAATGCAGATTTAAGTTCTAGCCAGATATTTAAAATTTTGGTAGTCGAAGATAATAAAATCAGCCAAACCGTGACGAGA
>CAMDGJ010000091.1 GCA_945897545.1 Flavobacterium psychrophilum | reverse complement strand
GACAACAACTTATTACTACAGAGCCTACGCCACTAATTCTATAGGAACTAGTTATGGAATTACATATACTTTTACAACAGCTTCAAATCCAAGGATAAACACTTCAGTCATTTCAGCAGTTGCAAGCTCAGCAGCTAGTTCAGGAGGTACAATTGTAAGTGATGGTGGAGCTACAATAACTGCAAAAGGAGTTTGCTGGAGCACAAGTCCTAGTCCAACAATAGCACTATCTACAAAAACTAATAATGGTACAGGAACTACAGCTTATACCAGTAGTATAACGGGATTATTACCCATAACAGCATACTATTTAAGAGCTTATGCTACCAATTCATTTGGTACAGCATACGGACAAGAAGAAGTTTTTACAACTTTGGCAACCCTACCTACTTTGACAACGACAGTAGCATCAGCAATTACAAGCTCAACAGCTAGTTCGGGTGGAACTATTTCAAGTGATGGTGGAGCACCAATAACGAACCGAGGAATAGTTTGGAGCACAATTACAAATCCAACTATTGCAGCAAATCAAGGATTGACTTCTGATGGAACAGGAATAGGCACATTCGCAAGTGATATTAATCAATTAACTTCTGGAACTCTTTATTATGTAAGAGCTTACGCAACAAATAGTGCAGGAACTGCTTATGGAAATCAAATAACGTTCAGTTCTAGTCCAGGAATTCCATTAATAGCTGTCACAGCTATTTCTTCAATAACTTCAACAACGGCTATTTCAGGTGTAACAATTTCAAGTAATGGAGGAGCAACAATAACCGCAAAAGGAGTTTGTTGGAGCACAAGTCCAAATCCTACTATAGCATTAACTACAAAAACTAGTAATGGCTCCGGAACTGCTAATTTTACTAGTAATATTACTGAATTGTCACCTTTAACAACTTATTATGTAAAATCTTATGCGACGAATAGCTTTGGAACCGCTTATGGACTAGAAATAGTTATAACAACTTTATCGGCAATACCTAATTTAACAACTACAGTAGCATCATCAATTACTAGCTCAACAGCAAGTTCAGGCGGAACTATTTCAAGTGATGGAGGAGTATCTATTACAGATAGAGGAATAGTATGGAGTACGACAACAAATCCAACTATTACCACTAATCAAGGATTGACTTCTGACGGAACAGGAATCGGCTTATTTACAAGTGCAATTATCCAATTAACTCCTGGCACTATTTATTATGTAAGAGCATACGCAACAAATAGCGTGGGAACTGCTTACGGTAATCAAATAACTTTTAGTGCTCTACAGGCAATTCCGAGTATAACTACAACATCTGCATCTGCAATTACAAATAGAACAGCAAGTTCGGGTGGAACAATATTAAATGATGGAGGAGCTACAATAACTGCAAAAGGAGTTTGCTGGAGCACAATTACAGCTCCTACAATTGCATTAACTACCAAAACTAATAATGGAACTGGAAATGCAACTTTTACAAGTAATATAACTGGTTTAAACCCCGGAACAATTTATTATGTAAGAGCTTATGCAACAAATAGTGTTGGAACCGCATATGGACAAGAAGTAGTTATTACAACCTTGACAGCTTTACCTACTTTAACCACTACATTAGCTTCTTCAATTACAACCTCAACAGCTAGTTCAGGTGGCACAATATCAAATGATGGAGGAACTACAATAACTGCAAAAGGGGTTTGCTGGAGCACAAGTCCAAATCCAACTATAGCATTAAATACAACAACAAATGATGGCACTGGAACAACGACTTTCGCAAGTAGTATAACTGCTTTAACACTTGGAACAATGTATTATGTTAGAGCTTATGCAACAAATAGTGTGGGAACCGCTTATGGTAATCAAATAACTTTCATGTATCTTACCAACGTTACAATTGGTACACAAATATGGCAAAACACCAATTTAGATGTAACAACATACAAAAATGGAGACCCAATACCACAAGTTTCTGACCCTACTGCTTGGGCTGGATTAACCACGGGTGCGTGGTGTTATTACAATAATGATTCAGCATATGGCACCACTTATGGTAAATTGTACAATTGGTACGCTGTCAAAGACCCCAGAGGACTAGCTCCATCAGGATGGCACATACCGACAGATTCAGAATGGTACGCTTTAACTTTTTATCTTGGTGGTGAAAACACTGCCGGTGGGAAATTGAAAAGCACAAGTGGTTGGCAAAGTGCAGCAAGTGGTGGTACAGGTAACGGCCTTGACAATTATGGTTTTAAAGCTCTTCCTGGAGGTTACCGTCAGGGTATTAATCTATTTTCATCAGTTCGCGAATTAGGTTACTGGTGGAGTTCAACAGAGTTGCCGGGATTCCCCGATAAAGCATTGATCCGCGTTATGAGTTCTAATTTTAACGCTTGCAGTGATGGTGGATATGGCGGTCAAAAGTCAAGCGGTTTTTCAGTACGATGTGTCAAGGATTAAATTACTTGATTCCTATTTTATTAAATTTTTTAATATGTTTATGAAAGCAACAGAGGTAAAATCTGCAAAAAAAAATTTACTAAGACTGCTTTATTTGATGAAGAATTAAAATTCCAAAAAATTCCCTTAAATTAATACGGTCACTTTAAAACTAACTTGCATTGTAGTTCCTTTTCCAATTTCAGAATGCAACACTTTTATCGTTCCTTTGTGGTATTCTTCGACAATTCGTTTGGTTAGCGAAAGTCCCAAACCCCAACCGCGTTTTTTAGTAGTAAATCCGGGTTCAAACACACTTCTGAATTGGTTTTTTGGAATCCCATTTCCAGTATCTGAAACATTTATTTTAACCATACCGCCTTCATGCAAGACTTCTAATTCAAGTTTTCCTCGACCTTTCATCGCATCAATGGCGTTCTTCACCAAGTTTTCTATCGTCCAACTGTGCAAAGTAGCATTCATCAAAACTATAATAGGGCCTTGTGGCGCATGAAAAGAAAACTCTACCTGTTTCGAAAATCTGGATTGTAAATAGTCATACGATTTTTGAGTTTCGGCAACAACATCCCTGTTTTCCAGTTTTGGTTCTGAACCTATTTTCGAAAAACGTTCCGTAATGGTAAGCAGTCGGTCAATATCTTTTTCAATTTCAACAATCGTGCTTTCTGGGATATCATCGGCTTTCAGGATTTCAACCCAACCTATTAAAGAAGATAGCGGTGTGCCTATTTGGTGCGCCGTTTCCTTTGCCATTCCTGCCCATAGCTTGTTTTGGGTCGCCATCTTGGTACTTCTGTAAAAATTATAAACCAGTCCAGCAAAAAGCACGATGATTAGCACCAAAGCAATGGGATAATATTTAAGTTTGTTCAACAAAGCCGAGTTTCCATAATATATATATTGAAATTTTCCCGGTACATATTCAATAACAATGGGTTCATTTTGAGCTTTTAAGCCAGATAAAAATGCATTAATTTTTTGTTTATCGTTTACAATTGCCTCATCAACATTCCTTTTATTTATTATGGAGTCATTTTCGGTAAGGATAATTGGGATGGAAGTATTGTTACTAAAAATTTGAAGCGGAAGCTCTACATCAGTAGTTTCTCCTGCATTCATTAGTGTTTTATGTGCATTCGCCCAAAGGTTCATTTTCAAACGCTCTTCATTTTTGAAAATTCGGAAAAAAGTGTAGGTATTCCAAAGAATCAGTGAAATGATTAAAAACGAGGCAAAAATGATGACCCAACGGGTTGTGTTTCTGTTTTTGGAAAACTGCATAAATTGATTTTTGTGGCATAAATATAATAATTCCAATGGCAATAGCAATGTCAAATGTCAAAATTCAATAGTAATGTCGAAATAAACTCACTTACAATTTCACATTCCATTTTCTTATTTCCTACTTTTGTTTAAATACATTTGAAATGATTAGTATTGAACCTAAGGATCTTTCTCCAGCAAAACTGCAAAGCTATTTGCAAGGAGCCGTTGCACCTAGACCAATCGCCTTTGCCAGTACAATGAGCAAAAGCGGAAAGCCAAATTTGTCTCCTTTCAGTTTTTTTAATGTTTTTAGTTCTAATCCGCCCATACTTATTTTTTCTCCAGCGCGTCGCGTTCGAGACAACACTATAAAACATACTTTAATCAATTGCGAGGCCACGCGTGAAGTGGTGATCAACATTGTGAATTTTGATATTGTCCAGCAAATGTCGTTGTCAAGTACAGAATATCCAGAAGGTGTAAACGAATTCCTGAAATCGGGTTTGACGCAAATTCCGTCAGACATCATTAAACCGTATCGAGTGGCTGAAAGTCCCGTGCAGTTTGAATGCAAGGTCAATGAAATTATTGCTTTGGGAAAAGAAGGTGGAGCTGGAAATCTAATTATTTGCGAAGTAGTCAAAATTCACATCAATGAAACTATTCTTGATGCCAAAGGTGATATCAATCCTGAAAAAATTGACTTGGTTTCTCGTATGGGAAACAACTGGTATTCCCGCGCAAAAATGGGATTGTTTGAAGTCGAAAAACCCCTGAAGACATTAGGAATAGGAGTAGATTCCATTCCTGATTTTATTAAAAAAAGTCCCGTTTTTGACGGTAACGATTTGGGGAAATTAGGCAACATTAATAGTTTGCCTACTAATGAAGAAATTGATATATTTGTAAAACAAAATTTTGCCGTGAAAGGAGTTTTAAGCTCCGATGATGTTCAAAAAATACATGTTAAAGCCAAAGAATATTTGGAAAAAAATGAGACGCTTTCGGCCTGGAAATTGCTTCTAGCCAAAGGAATTTAAACTGAATAAGAACAATATAAATAAATAAAATTAAGATGGAAGTTACAGGAAAAATCAAAATGATCGATCAAACCAAAGAGGTTGGATCTGCAGGTTTCAAAAAAAGAGATGTTGTTGTTACAACAGATGAGCAATATCCACAACACATTTTGGTTCAGTTTGTTCAGGACAAATGTGATTTGTTGAATACTTTTCAAGTAGGAGAAGCCGTGAAAATAGACATTAATTTGAGAGGTCGCGAATGGACTAATCAACAAGGAGAAACTGTTTATTTCAATACTATTCAAGGTTGGAGAATTGCTAAAGCACAAGCTGAAGCTACTTCAAGTCAAGCGCCACCAATGCCTGCTGCCGCTGCGTTTCCGCCAGCAACAAGCTTAAACGAAGAAGAACCAGACGATTTACCGTTTTAAATAAAAATTCAAAATCCTTGAAAATTTCAAGGATTTTTTTTGGACCATCGCATAAGTTTTTACCGCAGATTCGCAGATTTTCTTTTGTAAACTTTATTTATTTTATTTTTTTGAGAAACTAATTTTAAGAAAATCTGCGAATCTGCGGTAAATAATTTGTGATTTGCGACTTAAGGTTTAATAGTCAAAAATAGTTGGTAAAAATATTTTAGCTGATATCAATTGTGTTGAATAAGTGCTCCCATCCCAATTTGGCTTCCAATTTGTGGATAAACTAAGGTCGTTGTTTTTTTCTTTTTTCCAAAAGTCAAGGTCTTAAATGGATTCCAATAAGAAACAATCAATCCTGATGCCAGTCCTATTACTGCACCCGCAAGAACATCGGAAGTATAGTGTTTATTGTTGGCAATTCTTAGAATTCCTGTTGCTGTTGCGAACAAAAATCCACTGCTGGCATACCATAAATTAGAATCTTTGTATTCATAATACAACAAAGCTGCATTAGTAAACGCGATTGAAGTATGACCCGAAGGAAAGCTTAAATCATCCGATTGATCAGGTCTTTCCTCCTTAATCGTATATTTTAATGAAGTGAAAACCGCTGCGCCTATAACATTGGCAACCATGATATTTATGGTTTGCTGTTTGAAATTATTTTTGGCTTGAAAGCCAAAAGTCTTTCCTAAATAGATTTGTGCAACAGGAACAAATGGTAGATAATTATCGACAGAATAATCGAAATCTTTGCCAAAAAAGCGGTTGGCGTTCGATTGCAAGTCATTATTAAGGGTAGTGTTTACAAGTAAGGTCCCCGTCGTTATAAGAAAAACCGGAGCAATAATTTGTTTATATGAGATTTTGTCTTGATGTTTTATAGAAGGAATGCTGTCTTGTGATTGTGCATTACCAATGAAGACAAACAATAAAAAAAGGATTAAGGCGAGTTTAGTTTTCATAATTTTGAGAAAAACTTTAAGATTGAATCTTAAAGCGTAAATTAGCTTTGCCAAATGTATACTTTTGTTCCAAAACTATGTATTTTTTATCTAAAGAATTATATTTCCCTCCAGTTTCCGCAGCCAATCCTGATGGAATTTTAGCGATTGGAGGCGATTTGGCTCCAGAACGATTGCAATTGGCATACAAAAGCGGAATTTTTCCTTGGTTTGAAGAAGGGGAAGCTATATTCTGGTGGTCACCCAATCCAAGAATGGTTTTGTTTTTGGATGAATTAGTGGTTTCAAAAAGTATGCGAAACATCCTGAATCGGAATATTTCCAAGGTAACTTTCAATCAAAATTTCAGGGAAGTCATTTCGAATTGCCAAAAGATAAAACGCGACGGTCAAAACGGGACTTGGATTACCAATGATATGATTGAGGCCTATTGCAAACTAAATGAATTGGGAATTGCAAAGTCTGTTGAAGTTTGGCAAAACGAGGAATTGGTTGGCGGTTTATACGGCATCGATTTGGGTCATATTTTTTGTGGGGAAAGTATGTTTTCAAAAGTTTCGAATGCTTCAAAAGTGGCCTTTATAGCCTTGGTAAATCAATTAAAAGTAGCCAATTATAAAGTATTAGATTGCCAGGTTTACAATGAACACCTGGAAAGTTTGGGCTGTCGCGAAATTGATAGAAGCAAATTTATAGAGATCTTGAAACAAAAAAATTATTGAAACCAAAGCTTTATTTTCGTTTCCAACAATATTCTAAATGGTCATCTACCATTCCGGTAGCTTGCATGTGTGCATAAACCACTTTGGAACCTACGAATTTGAAACCTCTCTTTTTTAAATCCTTGCTAATTTCGTCAGAAAGTGGAGTAGTGGCAGGAACTTCCTTTAATGTTTTACGACTATTTTTTATTGGTTTTCCATCGGTAAATTGCCAAATGTATTTGCTGAAACTGCCAAACTCATCTTGCACTTTCATAAAAGCAATTGCATTGGAAACCGCAGATCTAATTTTTAACTGATTGCGAATGATTCCTGAATCTTGAAGCAATTCTTGAATTTTATCTTCGGGATAATTAGCTACTTTTTTATAGTCAAAACCATCAAAAGCCAAACGGAAGTTTTCTCTCTTTTTTAGGATGGTAATCCAACTCAATCCAGCTTGAAAGGTTTCCAGAATCAGAAATTCAAATAGTTTTTGGTCTTCATAAATGGGAACACCCCATTCTTGGTCATGGTATTTCTTATACAAATCACTTGATAAACACCAGTCGCATCTTTTAAGTTCTTCCATAAATGAGTTCCTTTTCGTTCAAAGTTTCAAATCCAAAAATAGGATTATATTTTGAGATTCTAAATCTTTTAAGATTGGAAATTAATTATTTCAAACTGCTATTCAAATCAATATTATCAAGGAATCTCAATCATGAAAACACCTTAAATTTTACTTATGAAATTTAAAAACTCATTCTATTTGTGATACCATTTTCAGTATGGTCTATTGTAAAATATTTGGTTTTAAGGTTGGCTTTTAGGTGAGCAAAGCTATTACCATTAGTCCATTTGATATCTAAGAAATCATATTCAGCATCATTTATTTCTACTTCACCTGAAAACGCATCCGAAGTGTTTCTTAGATGAATAATGACCAACTGATTCTTAACAACATCTTGTTTCAACCCTTGCTCAATATCTTGCATTGATAGTGTGGTGCGATTAATTTCTTTATGTCCCGCACTGCCTCCATTATCTGCAGCTTCGTAATTGTTTTTACCCGCAAAAATATCTAGATACCAGACCTGAGGTATTCCGGGCATAAACATTTGAATGGCTCTCGCAAGAAGCAACTTTTGTTCGTCTTCTCCTAATGCACTAAAAAATGTAGCATTTATTTGATAATACGAAATTTTATTCCCAGAAGGATCGTAAAGATTCTTTACTCGACCGCCACGTTCCATGATTGTGGTCATGATTCTTTCAATCTCTGCAACCTCTAGCAGTCCTTTATTATAAACGCCATTTATCTCCTTGCCTTTCAAATCGAGAACAGGTATGCCATCATGACAACCCAGCATGTTTATTATTTTATATCCTTTGGCAATAATTTCCTTGGCCCATCTTAATATGGCTTTACTGGTTTTGTTTTCAATAGTATGTATTGTTAAACCAGGCAAGAAAAAGTCGTAGATATAATATCCTTTATTGGCTACCTCATCATGTAAATGTAAACCATATTCTGCGTGAATTTCGGGCAATAGCATCAAATTATTTTGTTGTGCTATTTTCTTGATACGCTCTAAATAGTCCCAAGTCCCCGGTTTATTAAAAAAATTGGATTCCCCAACTTGTTTATGCAAATAGGCAAAAGCATCTAATCGAAGAATAGTACAGCCATAGCCGCTTAATTTCTTTAGTGTCTCTTCGTAAAAATCCCAAACCAAAGGCGATTTAGCATTAACATCCATTTGTCCTAAATAGGAGCGATTTTGTTCTACAATTTGTAAAATTTCTGATTTAAAAGGAGTACACTCTTTAAAATCTATGGTTGTAAAATCTTTATTGTCATCAATTGCGGTATTAATTAGGGCAACAATAAATAGAATTTGCTCTTCCGTTAATCCTTTTATGTTTTTTAAATCTGCTACAGTAATCGGATTGTAGGTTATTTGTTGATAAAAAGTATTCCAATACGGCTGTTCTGTGCCATCTGGAAAACGTACTTTTAATATGGGCAAACCCGACTTTCTCATAAATAATTTATGGAGAAATTCCGGCTTTGGAATTACAATTCCATCTTCATTTTTCACTCCGTTTCCTTCCCAGAATTCATTCCAATTGATAAAAAAATGGTTGAATTTAGATTTATTACCGTATTGCAACAAGTCTTTAAACTGAGGTGAAGCTACAGAAAGATGATTTAAAACAATATCAAATTTCAGCTTTATCTGGAGTTCATTTAAGTCATTTAAATCTTTTATATCTACTAAATCCTTGTTTATATCATAATCAATGATTGAAAAACCTCTATCCAAATCACTGTTGAAAAAGGTTGGTAACACATATAGCAAAGAAAACACATTTTTAAACTCTTCCATCTTGAGCATACTTACGGTATCACTAAATTTTTCTCCTATACTATCTGGATAAACATTTAGCATTACACCATTGCTGATATTTTTGTTTTTATGTTGCATAGTATTTTATAGAAGTTTAGAAAGGATATTGATGTTATCTGGCAGTCGTCCTACATTTTGCAGTTTTAAAGCAGCTAATTTCAAAGCGATATCCAAACATTCATGAATTGATTTTTCTTTTATATAAGCAAATAAAAATCCAGACCAAAAAGCGTCACCCGCTCCTGTGGAATCCATCACTTTATCAATTTTTATTGCCGGCATTTGAATTACGTCTTCCCCTTTTTGAGATAATTTCACCCCTTTGCTGCCTAAAGTTAAGCAAACTGTATCTACTCCTTGACAGTGAAAAAATTCAAATATTTCTTCATGGGGAAGTTCTTTCTCAAATAGACGCAACATATCATCTTCACTAATTTTTATTAATGGATTGAATTGACAATAGGTTTTGATTACTTTGAAAGCATTCTTTTGACTTTTCCACAGCTTTCTTGCATAGTTAAGATCAATACTTAGCTTACATCCTAAATTGTGTGCTTCTTGTGCTTTCTTTAAGATTGTTTTTTGTGCTGGATTTTTACTCAATGCGAAGCAAGTGGTATGGAATATCTTGGTATGGGATAGTGTTTCCCTTGAAATTTGGTCTTCATAAATGCAAAAATCTGCTGAACGATATGGAATGAAATCAGGTGTGCCCTCAGACCTTGAAACAAAAATCACACTAGTCGATTTATCATCCAAGACGTTAAGATGGTTTGTATTTACTCCAACACTCGCTAATCGTTCTGTAATATAGGATCCAAAACCATCGTTCCCAACAGATGCAACTAGAATATTAGTCAAGCCTAATCGAGTAGAATTCATGGCGACATTAGTAGGCGAACCTCCTAAATACCTATGATAATCTCTAGTTTCATTAATAAGTACACCTTCTTGATGCCCAATAAAATCTATAAGAACTTCCCCAACGCAAAGAATGTCTATTCCGTCCTTATTATTATTTATTATATTATTCACTTAATTCTACTTTTTTCGTTTTAATTAATAGAGTACAAAAAGCACTAATTAGCAGTAAAATACCTGCAAAACTAATTGCTTGACGAGGATCGTTATCTAAGAAGTTCTTTAAAATGTAACCAA
>CAMDGJ010000090.1 GCA_945897545.1 Flavobacterium psychrophilum | reverse complement strand
AAAATGCTCCAGAAGCAGGATTTGGATAAATAGATGCTGCGTTTAAAGAAAAATCTTCCACCCCAAGAACAGTCGTAAATGCTCCAGAAGCAAACCCTCTATTACCGCCGTGATAAGCTAGTGATGTACTTATCGAACCAGAGTGTGCCCAAGCTAAATTAATAGCATTGGTAGAAGTATAGGGCAATTGAAAATCATTAGAATCAGAATTCGTTAATTCTCTTTCTAGAGTTAAGGTTCTAACACCTGTTGCAACAGTATTGCTTACTGTTGACCAATTTTGACCTGAATCAGTCGCTGGTGCTTGCCTTCCAACATAATTTCTATCTGTTAATGTAGTGGTATAAACCAAAACATCTCCGTCTGACATTCCAAACCCTTCAAGAACTCCTAATCCCATTGCAAACCATCTATCCGAAGGTCCAGTTAAAATCAGAGTTACCTTAGAAGTATCATTATTCAAAGTAAAATTAACAGTAATATTAGAACCAAGACTAATAACTCCTGTTGACTTTGATTGCGAAAATGCCGATAAAAACAAAAAACAAAATAATAAGCTAGTAATTTTTTTCATAGTAATTTATTTTAAAAGGTTTATAATTTCTTCACTATTAGAAAAAACAGCATATTCAAACGCTGTTTTGTTCTGTTTACATTTAAGCCCTTTGTTAGCTCCAGCGTTTACTAATTTTTTGACCATTTCAACATTTTTAAATTGAACGGCAAGCATCAATGCTGTTATTCCATTAGAATCTGTCAAATCGGGATTTACCTTCTTCAGAAACAATTCGTCAACTAATTGAAACTCATTTTTCATTACACAAGCCATCAAAGCCGTTCCGTTTTTAGAAGCATAATTTAAATCAGATCCATTTTCAATTAAGAATTTTGCAACTTCTTGATTTCCTCTATAACAGGCCAAAATGAGCATACTTGATCCATTATCATCAATAGCATTTACGATGTTTTTATCATTTTCAAAAAGCAATTTTATGTCAGATAGACTTCCTTTTCTGGCAACATCAAAACAACTATCTTTTTGGGAAAAACCCAAATTAAAAGTTAACAATAAAATGATTAGATAGTTTTTTTTCAACTTATTTAATATTTAAGTCGCTAATATAGTAAAATAATTTAATTCTTTTAAGATAAACGTTTGTTAAATTAATATTACTAATTTTAAAGGGATTAAATTCAAAATTAGAATAAAAATTTATATTTCAATATCCCGTTTTTATTTTAAGATTAAAAAAAACTAAAATAACATTGCTTTAAATAATTAAAATTCAAATTATTGATTTTACAAAACCAATAGCCCAAATTCACGTAAAGTATACACTGGTTTTGAATACCAAAACAATTCGAAATCATTAAAACGAATTTCAAAATCAGATTTTACTTCTTGGAAATTATTTATTTTAGAATTAGAAACAGAAAGTTTTTTTAGGATTTGAACCAACCATTCTCCTTCATTTTTATTGGTTTGAATGGTAAAACTTTCTTTTTTGTCGTGAAAAGTCAAAGTCATCATTTCCCAGCTATTTCCTTTTTTGGATTTTGTAAAATGCTCAACTGATGCCTTCCCTCCTAGCCAAACGATTTTGGCGGTTGGTTTTATATTGAAATCTTCTTCTTCCAATGCATCTGTAATAAAATCAGGACGAATTTTTGTTCTCGGAATTTTGAAATCGAACCATTCTTGCAATTCATAGTCAAAGCAAATGCCGTGCATAAAATTGAACAAAGACTTTTTCAATCCAAAACTGAATTTGTCGTGATCAATTCCTGTTCTGTCAATAAAATTAATATCGTTGTTTGCGAAAACCACCCCTAACCCCTCCAAAGGAGGGGAAGTAGGAACAACGCCAAATTTCTCCGGATGCATTCCCACAGGACTGTGAGCTGTCATCGCAAATTGATGCCAAAAACCCGATTGCAAAACCCCAACTTCAAACAATTGTCTTACCATTTCGAGACTATCCACCGTTTCCTGAATAGTTTGTGTGGGATAACCGTACATCAAATAAGCGTGAACCATAATTCCGGCTTCGGTAAAATTTCGGGTTACTTTTGCTACTTGTTCCACCGTCACGCCTTTGTCAATTAGTTCCAATAATCGGTCGGAAGCGACTTCTAGCCCACCAGAAACAGCGATACATCCCGAAGCTTTAAGCAGTAAGCATAAACCTCTTGTGAAACTTTTCTCAAATCGAATGTTCGTCCACCAAGTGACTGATAATTTCCGGCGAAGAATTTCGAGTGCTAAAGCACGCATCAAAGCCGGTGGCGCAGCTTCATCTACATAATGAAAACCATTTTGTCCTGTTTGCGCTATCATTTCTTCCATTCGATCACACAATAAATTGGCTGCAATAGGTTCGTAAATTTTAATATAATCTAATGAGATGTCACAAAATGTACATTTTCCCCAATAACAACCGTGTGCCATCGTGAGTTTGTTCCATCGACCGTCGCTCCACATTCTATGCATTGGATTCACAATTTCGATAACCGAAATGTATTTATCCAAAAACAAATTCGAATAATCGGGCGTACCTACTTGCGATTGCTTGTAATCGGGTTTCAATGAATTATTTATATAAACTACTTTGCCGTTTTCGAGGAGGAAAGTTCTTTTGAACTCAAAAGGCTTCTCGACTGCGCTCACAGTGACAGCATTTACAAGTAATTCAACTGGTAATTCACCATCATCCAAAGTAATATAATCGAAAAAATCAAAAACTCGAGGGTCTGATAGCGAACGCAATTCGGTATTTGGAAAACCGCCTCCCATTGCAATTTTGATATTTGGATGGTGTTTTTTTACATATTGAGCAGAACGAAAAGCAGCATATAAATTCCCAGGGAAAGGAACTGAAATCAGGAATAATTCGGGTTGAATGGTTTCGATTCTTTCCTTTAAAAGTGAAATCAGAATTTTATCAATATACGTTGGTCCTTCTTGTAAAGCAGTATACAATTCGTCGAAAGAATTGGCGCTTCGGCCCAAACGTTCGGCATAACGGCTAAAACCAAAATTAACATCGACACATTCCACAATAAAATCGGAAATATCTTCAAGGTACAAAGTGGCTAAATGCTTAGCTTTATCCTGCGTTCCCATCGTTCCAAAAGCCCAATCTAACTCTTCCAATTGTGCAAAACGAGAGGCTTCTGGCAAATAATCTTCCTGACAAATTTGCAATGCCAATGTTGGATTTTTTCCTTGTAAAAAAGCAATAACAGAATCTATGGTTTTAATGTATTCGTCCCAAAGAGCGACTATTCTTTTCGCATTATCAGACAAGTTGCTAGTTCCCCCTTTGGGGGCTAGGGGGCTTAATCCTTCTTTCGAAAACAATTTTAAAATCACTTCGATACCTAAATCGGCTTGCGTTGCCGAAATATTTTTGGTGTTTAGAAACCCTTTGATATAAGCCGTTGCGGGATACGGTGTATTCAGTTGGGTAAATGGCGGCGTGATGAGAAATACTTTGGTTTTCAAAGGGAAATGTTTTGTGCAAAAGTA
Source organism: Flavobacterium psychrophilum (assembly GCA_945897545.1). Taxonomy (GTDB): domain Bacteria; phylum Bacteroidota; class Bacteroidia; order Flavobacteriales; family Flavobacteriaceae; genus Flavobacterium; species Flavobacterium psychrophilum_L. The sequence goes on along the minus strand of CAMDGJ010000090.1, from coordinate 6,867 downwards.
GGTTATTTTCGAAAATAATTTGAATCCCTAAACAACAACTTAATACGTATATATATATATATATATCCATTTCAATTAAACTACTATTTACTTTTTAAAATTCTTTGCCTTTAAAGAAAACAGGTACTTCTTGATTGGTTCTAAAAAGTTATATTTGCCAGCTAGAACAAAAAATTTAATGAAAATAATTCTTACCGGAGCTACAGGCGTTTTAGGTTCTCATATTATGTATGAGATTTTAGAACTTTTTATACAAACTCCTGATGCAAACAAGTTGTTTATAATAGCTCGAAACAATGGGAAAAACGCAGCAATCGAGCGCATAAACAAATTGTTATCAAGTGATTATACTCCAAAAATACTTCGAGACAAAGGATTAACAAACCTTAATCAATATCTTGAAATCATTGATGCAGATTTGAATGCTATAGAAGAAACTTTTTTAGAAAAATCTAAAGGAGCCTACCTTATACACTCTGCAGGTTATGTCAATCTCTCCACCGACGAAGACTTAAAAGAGAAAATATTTGATGAAAATGTCCTATTAACAAAAAACCTATTTTCGGTTTTTCATCCGTTTATAAAAAAATTCATTTACATCGGCACCGCTTTTTCGTCAGGAATTAGAAAAGGTTTGATTAATAATGATTTTCATAATTTAAATTTCACACCAGAGCACCGCAATGCTTATGAATATGCCAAATTTCATTCAGAAAATTTCATTGCTAAAGAATGCAAAGCAATAAACTTGCCGTTCCAAATTCTTCGTCCAAGCGTTATTGGTGGCAAAATGCTTGGGACAGAAAATAACTATTTCATTCCAAAATACATGGTTTTCTATCTTCTAGCCAAGTTTTTCCATTTTACTGCACAACGAAAGGGCCAACAAGAAAATGTGCGTTTTATCGTCAATAAGGAAACAAGTTTAAACATAATACCTGTAGACTATGTTGCCAAAGTAATTGTAGATACATTCTCAAAAAATGATATTGAGCAATTGAACATCGTACACCACAGCAGTTTTAAGATGATAAAAGGCTTGGAGTTGATAATGAAGGAGGTAGGTTATTCCAATTTTGCTTTTGTTACAAACGACTTGGATTTTGAATACAAGAACTCTATCGAAAAAATGTACTACGAAAGTATTGGTAAGCATTTAAAACCTTACTTTATAACGGAAGCCAATGAATATGATACCAGTTTATTGAATTCAATTCTTGAAATACCAAAATTAGACAATGAAGATTTTACCAATTTGATTCGGTCTGCTATTGCTAATAAATTTCAAGATATTAATGTGTAATAAAAAATTGGAACAAGGAAGTAAACAGCTACTTTGATTTTTTCAACTCTTTATAAATTATGTACGAATAAGTAATTGGGACAATTGAAATTATTGCTGTAATGGTTATGAAAAAGTAAAAATTTTCGACTTCATGAAGAACCAAACTAAAAATCACGATTAATAATCCACCAACCATCCATAATTTTCCGGCTAAAATATGGGTCAGTTTCCAAACTTCTTCACTCTCTAATGTCCAAGGAGTTTTAATTCCAAGAAAATAATTTTGCTTGATTACTTTAAAATAATTTCCCATAGCCATAAACAACAATCCGATTAAAACAAAAATAATACTCGGGCTTGAAAATGTTTGGCTTTTAGAAGAGTGGATAATAAAAAGCGCCAAAACCGACATAAAACAAACTAAAACAAATTTGATTTGGTAATACTTTCTGCCCATAAATTCGATTCTCTTTTTGGGGTCAATTTTCGGGATAATAAGCATTAAAACATAAGTAAGGACTGGCAATAAAAAGACTAATCCAATCAATGAATATTTAGAACCCCAATCGTCAATTTCCCCTTTTAAATTCCAATGCATTGGCACTTTTTCGGGTAAGCTATTCCACAGACAAGCCAAATAAATAAAAGGCAACAACACAAATCCAATAACTGGAAGTTCTTTTTTAAAAGTTTCATTCATATTTTCTATTTTTTTAAAGTTAAAATCCACTGCAGAACGTCTTCCATAACTGAAGTGTTTAAGGAGTAAATCACAAATTGCCCCTTTTTTTCGGAAGAAATTAAATCGGCTTGTTTTAAAATATCTAAATGATGAGAAATACTAGGTTTCGAAATAGTAAAATAATCTGCAATTTCACCGGCAGATAAATCTTTAACTTTCAAAAGATCCAGAATTTCTCTTCTAGTTTCGTCATTCAATGCTTTAAAAATGGAATTCATAGAGCAATTATATATTTAGACAAATATCTAAATACTTTTTTAATAAACAAATTTAAAAGTAAATAAATTTAAAAAATTAAAATTGATGTTCCTTTTTTCTAATCATCAAAAGAGACAAAGAGGTTAGAACCGCAGCAGCCGATAAATAAAAACCAACATAGGTAATTCCGTAATTTTTGGCTATCCAAATGGCAATCATTGGAGCGAAAGCAGCCCCAATAATTCCTGCAAAATTAAAAGTGAGCGAAGCCACCTGAATAACGGACTTCGGTCGGGAATAGTTCAGAAAGAAATGTTCCCAAAGGCCCATAAGTCAATCCCATCAAAGTCATTCCTAAACATAAAAAAACCGTAAGTAAACTCTCATTTTCAGGAATTAAAAAGTAAGAAAAAAACAATCCAAAAAAGGCAATGGCAACAGTAATAATAATCAACACGAATCTTCGACCAAATCTATCCGCCAATAGAGCAGAAATAGGTATCGATATTCCAAAAAACAAAACAGAAAAAAGCTGCATAATTAGCAAATCATGTCTTGAATATCCTAAATCAGTTGTTGACCAACTCAAAGAAAAAACAGTCATAAAATAAAAAGTGACAAAAGTGGTAACAGCTGCTAAAGTCCCAAAAACAAGTTCACGTTTATACGATTTCAGCAGAGTAATCATTGGAGTTTTTACTTGTTTCTTGGTTTCTAAAGTCGTAAGAAAAGAAGGAGTTTCTGTGATTTTTAATCGAACATAAAAACCAACCACTACTAAAATAGCACTTGATATAAAAGGAATTCTCCAACCGTAATTATAGAATTGTTCGTTTGTTAAATTGTCGCTCAACAAAAGGAAAGTTCCACCGGAAAGCAATAACCCAATTGGTGCTTCCAATTGTGGAAACATTCCATACCAAGCGCGTTTTCCAGCAGGTGCATTTTCTATTGCCAATAGAACGGCTCCACCCCATTCGCCTCCAAGTCCCAATCCCTGACCAAATCTGAAAAACATTAATAATAATGGAGCTACAATGCCAATACTATCATACGTTGGCAAAAACCCTATGGCAACGGTTGAAATTCCCATTGTCAATAAAGCAACGACCAACGTAGTTTTTCGTCCAATTTTATCACCATAATGTCCAAAAACGGCAGAACCAATAGGACGTGCAAAAAAAGCTATAGAAAAGGTAGCCAAAGATTCTATTATGGAAATAGTGGGGCTCGATCCTGGAAAAAACAATTGCGGAAAAACCAAAACAGCTGCATTGGCATAAATATAAAAATCGAAAAACTCAATAGTGGTACCAATTAAACTCCCAAAAAGTACATGTTTTAATGAGTTTACCTTATCTTGATTAGAATTTTCTTTCATAGTTGTAAAATAATTTTTCTATAAAAATGATACTAATTTTCGAAACTAACAAATATTTAGTTCCGATATTTTTTTACTAAATTAGCATCAAATAAATTTTAATATGCCAACTGACTGTATTAGCTATCAAAATTCTGGATATTTCTCTCCCTTAATGAAGGATTATTTAGAGCAAAAATCTGATTTGCAGTCCCTTTATAATCGGTTTCCAAACCTTGAAAATTTCGAAGCACAAATTGAAGAAAAAAAAATCAATTTCAATGGCAATGACAATTTCAGTGGCAATGACAAAAGAAAATTATTAGTTTCAGTTTTAGAAAAGCAATATGCCAAAGTAAATGCTTCTGAAACAACTTTAAACAATATTAAACTTTTAAACCATTCAAACACCTTCACAATTACGACAGGTCATCAACTAAATTTGTTTTCTGGCCCTTTGTATTTCTTGTACAAAATTATTTCAACTATTAATCTGACCAAAGAATTAAAAACAAAATATCCTTCACAAAATTTTGCGCCCATTTATTGGATGGCCACCGAAGACCACGATTTTGAAGAAATCAATTACTTCAATTTCAAAGGTCGAAAGTTCCGCTGGAACACAGAAAATTCAGGTCCAGTAGGACGATTATCTACAGAGAGTTTAGCTGATTTTTTTGAAGTTTATGCAAAAGAATTAGGGTCTGGAAAAAATGCGGATGCTATCAAAAAAATGTTTCAAGAAGCCTATTTGAAACATTCCAATTTGGCTGATGCCACACGTTTTTTGGCAAACACCCTTTTTGGCGAATATGGACTAGTAATTCTCGATGCAGATGACCAAGATTTAAAACGCAGTTTTATTCCGTATATAAAGGAAGAATTAACGAAACAAACTTCCCACAAAAAAGTGCTTGAAACTTCAGAAAAACTAAAAAATTACTCCGTTCAGGTCAATCCGAGGGAAATTAATTTGTTTTATATGGAGGATAATTTACGGGAACGTATTATTTTAGAAAATGGAATTTATAAAGTCAATAATACCCAACTAGAATTTACGGAAACTGAAATCCTCTCCCTTCTAGAGAATAATCCTGAAAAATTTAGTCCCAATGTGATTATGCGTCCGTTGTATCAAGAAGTGATTTTGCCTAATTTATGCTACATTGGTGGTGGTGGAGAAATAGTCTATTGGCTGCAACTAAAATCGTTTTTCGATGTCGTGAATATTACTTTTCCGATACTTTTAGTCCGAAATTCAGTGCTGTTGGCTACAGAAAAGCAAGTTACAAAAGCAGATCAACTAGGATTATCTTGGGGCGATTTGTTTTCTAAACGAGCAGATTTAATCAATCAAAAAACATCTGAGTTATCAAAGTTTCCAATTGATCTATCAATTCAAAAAGATTCTTTAAAAAATCAGTTTCATTATCTTCATTCTTTAGCTCAAAAAACAGATAAATCATTTCTGGGTGCAGTAAAAGCACAAGAGGCCAAACAAATAAAAGGTTTAGAGAACCTTGAAAAGAGATTATTAAAAGCTCAAAAACGGAAATATTCTGAAACAATACAGCGAATTACGGATTTGCAAAATGAGCTGTTTCCCAATCAAAGTTTACAAGAACGCCAAGCCAATTTTTCAGAGTTTTATATCGACAACGGAGATACTCTTATTCCTCAGCTTTTCAATCAATTAAAACCTTTAGAAAACAATTTCAATATAATACTACTTCCCTAAAAAGCGAATTTTAAATTATTGAAGTGATTTAAACTTTTTGCATTTTAGCGAAAATTTAAGATTTTGTAGCCAATTGAAGTCTTTTTTAAGTTGCATACCTGGGCTACGGAACGAAAAAAAGGCAAAAATTGGATGCAAAAGACAAATTTTTTAGCGAATGGGAAAATTTTAAATCACTTCATCACCAATAAATTGATGATTTGATAAAATCAATTGGCAAAAAAGTTCTATTTTTGAACAAAATTTATAAAAAAAACAAAAATGGCTACGAATAGAACTTTTACAATGATTAAACCGGATGCGGTTGCAAACGGACACATCGGAAATATATTGGCAATGATTACAAACAGTGGATTCAAAATCGTTTCATTGAAATTAACCCAATTAACAGTGGCAGATGCTCAAGCATTTTATGCCGTTCACGCTGCAAGACCTTTCTACGGAGAATTAGTAGAATTTATGACAAGAGGTCCAATCGTTGCTGCCATCCTAGAAAAAGAAAATGCTGTTGAGAATTTCAGAACTTTAATTGGAGCTACAAATCCAGCCGATGCTGCCGAAGGAACAATTCGTAAAGCCTATGCAACGTCTATTGGTGAAAACGCAGTTCACGGTTCAGACAGTGATGAAAACGCAGCTATCGAAGGTGCTTTCCATTTTGCAGGAAGAGAGCAGTTTTAATTTTAGATTTCTGATTTTAGAGTTTAGATTTAAAAAATCGTACAAAATAGAAAATCCCGTTCTGACAAATAATGCTAGAACGGGATTTTATTAATTACAATCGCAAAAGTCTAAAATCAGAAATCTAAACTCTAAAATTGTTTATCTCAAAACAACTTCCTTAACTACTTCGCGCTTCAATTCTTCATTGATCATAGCTACAATTTTTGATTTTCCGTGGCTTAACTCTTCTCTCAAAACTGCTGACGAAAGTTCAACATACAAAGTACTTCCTTTTAAAACTACATTTTTAGTATAATGGTTCACACCATTGCCCATCAAATTTTTCCAGGCATCCTTCACATCGATTTGATCCATTCCGGGTTGCAATTTGTTGCCTTGGATAATTTGTTTCAAAACATCACCTACAGAACTTTGATTATTTAGTCTTTTTGCCATCTCCTAGAATATTTAGTTTTTCCGCTTTTTTGTAATGATATTCTTTTTTTTCTTGGCTTTCGAATACTAATTTGTCTTTTGAAACAGCAATCAATTCCGTAGTCCATTTTGCATAAGGAGTTACATAATCCATAAATACTTGATCATCCTTGAACCGTATTTTTACGTTTTCATAAGTGTCATTCACTATAAAAGTGCCATCTAATTGCGGCATTACTTTCTTCCTGAAACCAGAATTGTTCTTCCCAATTTCGAAATAATCATAACTTTCGTTCATTCCGTATTGCTTGTCTTCGCCTTTGTCAAAACCCACTTTTTCGATTTCCCAATAGCCGTTAATATTGGCTATATCGTCGGGTTTTATTTTTTGTTGACAAGAGATAATAAAAAACGAAAAAAACAAAATTACGACTATATTTTTCATA
>CAMDGJ010000089.1 GCA_945897545.1 Flavobacterium psychrophilum | reverse complement strand
TTGAAGCTGCAACTGAAGAAGCTCCTGCTACTGAGGAAACACCAGAAGCATAATTTTAGAAGGCGAAAATGCGTAAAGAGGATTGTTTCTATTTAGGTAAAATCGCAAAAAAATTTAGTTTCAAAGGGGAAGTTCTTGCCTATTTAGATACGGACGAACCTGAGTTATACGAAAACTTGGAATCAGTGTTTGTTGAATGTAACAAACACTTGGTTCCTTTTTTTATTGAAAGTAGTTCGCTTCATAAAAACGACTTTCTTCGCATTCGTTTTGAAGACGTAAATAATGAAGAAGCTGATGCACTTTTAGGTAACGATTTATACCTTCCATTGAAAATGTTACCAAAACTTACTGGTAATAAATTCTACTTTCACGAAGTAATAGGTTTTGAAGTCGAAGACAAACGTCTTGGTGTTGTTGGAAAAATCCAATCTGTAAACGATTCTACCGCTCAACCACTATTCGAAGTTTTGAACGGAGAAGTGGAAATCCTAATCCCAATGATTGACCATTTCCTTATAAAAATTGACAGGGAAAACAAAAAAGTCGTGATGGATTTACCGGAAGGACTGATAGAAATGTACCTTTAAATTACTTTTTTGAACCATTAAGAAATTAAGGTTCATTAAGTTTTTTTTTCTTAATTCCCTTATTTTCTTAATGGTTTAATTTTCTAAAATCTGCATTTTGTCAAAATTCCAATTCAAACAATTTTCTGTTGAACAAGACGAAACGGCAATGAAAATTGGCACTGATGGCGTTTTACTTGGAGCTTGGACTCCTATCGAAAACAATCCGTTTAGTATTTTAGATATTGGAACTGGTACAGGAATAGTCGCTTTAATGTTGGCTCAAAGAAGTTCTGCAAGCCAAATTGACGCTCTGGAAATCGACGAAAATGCTTATGAACAAGCCACAGATAATTTTGAAAACTCTACTTGGAATGACCGTTTGTTTTGTTTTCACGCTGCTTTGGACGAATTTGTTAAAGAACCCGAGGAAGAGTATGATTTAATTGTTTCGAATCCGCCTTTTTATACTGAAGACTACAAATCTAATAATGAACAACGCGATTTAGCACGTTTTCAAGACGCCATGCCTTTTGGGGATTTAATTGAAGCAGCGGCTTTGTTGCTTTCTGAAAACGGGATTTTTTCCGTCATTATTCCTTTTAAAGAAGAGTCAACTTTCTTGGCTTTAGCCAAAGAACTGGAATTATTTCCCTTAAAAATCACTCGCGTAAAAGGAACTCCAATTACTGAAACCAAACGCAGTTTATTGGCTTTTAGCCGAAACCAAGTCTCCAACTTTCTTGTTGATGAATTAATCATCGAAACCTCACGGCATATTTATACTCTAGAATATATCGCCTTGACGAAGGATTTTTATTTTAAGATGCAGTAACTGCTGTATTTTTATTTGATTGTTTTTTTAGCAATTCTTCTTTAAATTTATTCAAAAATGAGGCGATTATTCTTTTAAAACTTTCCTTGACTATTAAAAAATAATCTCATAAAAATTCTAATATCTAAAATTTAAATAGTTATTTAGTTTATTTACTCAAATGTTTTTAAAATATCTATTTACATTTCACCGACGAATCTACTTTTGCTAAGCGATTCCTAAATTTAGCTTTTATGAATTAAACGGAAACTTCTTATTTTATACCAAAAACATAACTTCCCCAATAATACATCGCTACACTAATGACCAAGCCTGATACAACAACTAGTATAAATCCTGGCAAAAGCATTTCTTTCATTTTTATTTGACTTGTAGCCAAAAGAATAGCATTAGGAGGAGTGGATATGGGCAGCATAAATGCAGCGGAAGCACTAAATGTAATAGGCAACATCAAATATAACGGATTGATTTTAAGTGAAATGGATAATGCTACGCATAATGGTAACAGGGCTTGAACTACCGTTACATTTGCAACTAACTGGGTCATCAATAAAGCGATAAAGCAGGCAGCTAGTATGATAACTATTATATGATTTCCAGAAAGTAAATCAATCTTTGATGCAAACCAAAGTGTTAATCCTGAAACTTCAAATCCTTTTTCAAGTGCAAAACCACCGCCAAAGAGTAATATGATTCCCCATGGGATTCTACTGGCTGTATTCCAATCCATCATGGTACTATTAGGAATATTTTTTGAAGGAATAATAAAAAGCAAAACACTAATAAAAGCCGCTACAACAGCATCAATAATATAATATGATTTTGAAAACAGATTACTCCATCCCGGAATTCGGAATGATCCAACGGCAATGTCTGCCCTAAAAATCATTAACATGGCAAATAGAAAAAAGACGTACAAAACTACTTTTTGTTCGTAGGTAATTTTGCCAAGTTTCATGTTTTCTATTTGGAAAAAAGTGTTGTCAATAATCTCCAATTTTTTCTTAGGTTTAAAAAAGAAATATAATATTAAAAAAGCAACAATCAATAAAATGATATAAATAGGAAAAGCAAAAAACATCCAATTGGCAAAATTGATTGTGGGTCCATTTTTAAAGTGAGCCTCATATGTTTTTAAAAAAACTAAATTGGTAGGCGATCCAATCAAAGTTGCCATTCCACCTATCGAACTTGCATAAGCGATTCCAAGAAGCAAGCCCGTTTTAAATCTCCCCAATTCTTTTTCGCCATAAATTTCTGTTAATTTTTCTATTACAGAAATTCCGATAGGCAGCATTAATAGCGCAATAGAGGTATTGGACATCCACCATGAAAGTAAAGAAGTAACCAGCATGAATCCTGCTAAAATTTGAAAAGTGCCTTGCCCAAAAATCATTAAGGTACGTGCGGCAATTCTTTTGTGTACTTCCCATTTTTCTATTGATAGTGCCAACAAAAAACCACCGATATACAAAAATATTACTTCATTGAAATAAACTTTGGAGATTTCTTCGCCACTAATGATTCCTGTCAATGGAAATAATAGAATAGGCAATAAAGAGGTTATCGCTATAGGCACTACTTCGGTAACCCACCACCCAAGCATCCATATCGCAATGCCTAGCATGATGCCAATATTTGGATTTACGGTGCTTGGATTGAACACGGTGCTTAAAAGGATAAAGGCAATTGGAAAAATTAATAGTAATATTTTTCTTTTAATGGTTTTGTTTTTCATATTACTGTTTTTTTATGGAAAAAGGATATGAATAGCATCGTTTGACATCTTTGTTGCATCATGACCTGAATTTGCAACGATATGAAATTGCCAATTAAATTCAGATTGAACCGCTTGGGCATAACCCTGACTTTTGGAAAAGAAATAATTTGCGCGATCCAGACGATTTAATCCCTGCAAATCAGTGTCTGTATTGTGCCGAAGTGAGGAATCAGAGCTGTTGTTGTCTAATGCGCCAACAGTAATGTATAATTGTCTGCCAAAATAACTATTGGGTTGAATTGATGTGATGGGGCAATTCATGATTCCATATGGAAAATTAGCCACGCCATCGGGCACCGTAAACCATCCACTATTGGCTGCTATAGCCTTGTTGTATCGGGCATTGGGTTTTAATAAAACAAAACGATGTACAAATTGTCCACCTCCTGAATGCCCAAATAGGTCATAGTTTGGAACATTACTTCCGGATTTGGTTTTAATAAAATCAAAAAGAGGCTCAATTATAGAAAAGGTCCAAACACTTTCCTTATTTAGGGTTTGTGGTGTTGGGTAATTTCCATCTTGATATACATTCCCAATAATATAAGAACTTCCGCCAGGAAAATACGCATTGGTAAATTCAGGGGAAAAAACCATAAAACCATACTGATTGGATGCATTGACCCAGATATCCCGATAATAATTTGCATTTCGTTCATCACCATGGAACACCATAACAATCGGCATATTTTCCCTATCACCAGAGGGAATATGATAAAAAACGTTTATGGGTTTTTGCGGCAACACCGAATACCTAAAAACAAACTTACTAGAACCCGAAATCAATAGGTTCGAATCGGTTGCTGTCGGATTGCTTTTTGTACATGAAGTAATTGTAAAAAAAACGATAATTAGGATTTCTAAAAAAAGATTTTTCATAATCAATCGAAATGATTTTTTATATATTTATATGCAAGTTGATATAAAAAAAATCAAAATCAAAATTAAATTGTAGTTTAGCCCTATCAGAAGAAGAGTTAATATTACTGACATAAACCGTTTACTGCAAATAAATATATTTTCACTGCAAAAAAAACGTACATTGATATCAAATAGGCTCTTTTTTTGGGTTTTAAAAAAAGGAGATTATTTTTTTAATAGTTTAACTATAAAGTACTAATGTTAAAATCAAAGCGCGAATTAATCATTTTCAAGAAAATTGTTTTCCATTTTTTTTACTTCAGTTTTATTGCATTTATCCTTTATTTTTTAATTGAAAATGGACTACAGATTCCTTCTCATTTTGAAAAGAACTATGCCCTTATTGAAATGCTTTTATTTTGTTATATGGTATTTTATATTAATTCCGTTTTTTTTGCAAAAGAAATGGTTGTCAATAATAAATACATTCCTTTTTTTATCAAAAACACGCTATTCATCTCAGTTTTGATTCTCGGATGCTATTTTCTAAGAATGATTCTTAAAACAAATATCCTTTTGGTAGCCAATGAAATTTTGTTTTTTGATTTTTTTTTAGTATTTTATACATTGGCGACCTCCGTTTTTTATTCAGATTGGATGTATCAAATAGAAAATAAAGCCGCAATGTATCGCTTAATAAAAGAGAAAAATAGATTTGAGGTGGATTTGTTAAAAAGTCAATTTAGCCCCCATTTTCTCTTTAACACACTCAACTCCATCTATTCAAAATGCCACAATACAAGTCCCGATGCCGCTGTTATGATTCATAATTTATCTAACTTTATGCGGTATTTAATTTATGATTGCTCCAGCCAGAGAGTCTTAATCAGTAAGGAAGTGACCCTGATTGATGATTTCATCAAATTATATAAGTTGAATTACAGTGCTGACATAAACATCACCTTCAAACACAAATTATTTGACGAAGGCCAGCGCATTGCTCCGATGCTTTTGCTTAATTTCATAGAAAATGCCTTCAAACACAGCCAAGTGGGCGTTTCAAAAGAATCGTATGTAAAAATCGAATTGGCCACAGATCAGGATTTCCTTTATTTTAAGGTGAAAAACAACAAAGTTACCCTGCAAAACAAGCTAGAAAAAGGAATAGGAAACCACAACACGATTTCAAGACTCGAACTGGATTATATAGAACAATATGAATACGAAGTTACCGATTTAGAAAACCGCTATACGGTTAATTTAAAAATACGATTATGAAAACCATTAAATGCTTTATAATTGACGACCAGGAACCTGCTTGTCGACTTATCGAAGAATACATCTCAAAAATCCCCCAGCTTGAAATTGTGGGGATATCACATGAACCCTTGGATGCGCTAAGTAAAATACAGGAACAGCCGGTAGATTTGCTTTTTTTAGATATTAATATGCCGGTTCTCAACGGAATTCAATTCCTGAAAGCCCTGAAAAATGCCCCGAACACCATCTTCACCACGGCTTACTCCGAATATGCATTGCAGGCTTTTGACCTGAAGGTAATAGATTATTTAGTGAAACCCATTCCATTTGAGCGTTTTGTGATGGCAGTCAACCGCGTATTCGATTTGCCTGTTCCAAAAACTACTGAAACCCCAGCTGCAGAAACCGCTGCCCCAGAAGTGCAATACAATGACTTTAGTTTTTTTAAAACCGATCAAAATAAATTAGAAAAAATTAACTTTAACGAAGTTATTTTTATCGAAAGCTATAGCGAATATGCCCGTTTTCATACTAAGAAAAAAATAAGCGTTTCTAGAGTATCGCTCAATAGGCTCGAAGAAATTTTCCCGAAGAGCAATTTTTTCAGGGTGCACCGCTCTTTTATTATTAATATTGACAAGATCGAAACCATTGATGGGAACTTAATCGAAATCCAAAGCTATAAAATCCCTATCAGTAAAAACAGAAGGGAAGACTTGAATAAATTAATACTTCATAATAATTCTTAATTTTTTTTTCACTTACATCAAAAAAACCACTGCTTACTGCAGAATACATTATTTACAAAGTTTTTTTTTAGTTTAAACATCAGATACATTTATGTTTGTTTTCTATTAACTTTAATTGTAAATAAATGAAAACTAAATTTTACACCTTATTATTAGTGCTGTTTTGTTTGTCCTTTATAGGATATTCACAAACTACTAATACAATTACAACCTCAGGTTCTTGGATTGTACCAGCGGGAGTAACCTCAATCCAAGTAGAAACTTGGGGTGGCGGTGGCGGTGGTACAGGTGTACCCACTACCGCTTCAAGATCCGGAGGCGGTGGCTCTGGCGGATGCTATGTTAAGCATACGACAATAGCGGTCACGGCAGGAGAAACATTAACCATTACTGTAGGTGCAGCTGGCGCAGCAGGTATAGGTAGTTCAAGTTCAACAGCAGCTACAGATGGTGGTTTTAGCTCGGTAGCTAGAAGTGCAACTACACTTATAAGAGCTGGCGGCGGAATTAAAGGCATATATGTTGCAAGTCCTGGTAGTACTGGTGGTCTTGCTGTAACTACTGATAATTTAGGATTTGAAGGTAGTTTTAACTATAAAGGAGGAGACGGGGCTACCGGAATCAATGGCGTTTCTCCAGCTTTAGGCACAACAGCTTCTGGTGGTGGGGCAGCAGGATCTAACGGAAATGGTTCAGGTAGTACGCCAGGAATAGGGGGAGGAGCCGGAGGAGCTGCTTTAACTGCAGCTGGTAATGGTAATCCAGGAACAGCACCTGGAGGAGGAGGAGGAGGAGCAGCAAATTCTGCTTCTGGTAGTGTAAGAACAGGTGGTGCTGGAGGTACAGGTCAAGTTAAAATTACGTATTTTTCTATAGCTGTAACAGGAAGTTTTACCACTTTCGCGGCTGCCTTGGGTTCTGCCTCAACTCCTCAAACTATTACGGTTGTGGGCACTAGTCTACTTAATGCTATTACCGTGACAGCTCCGGCTGGTTTTGAAGTTTCATCTAATGGAACGGATTATTCTAGCAGTACTACTATTGGTACGTCTGGAAATAGTTCTTCCACCTTATATTTACGTATAGCTGCTGCAACAGGAGTAGGAACTTATGGTGCCGCTGGTGTTGCTTTTGTAAGTGGTGCTACGACTAATTCGATTGCTTGTTCAGGAACGGTAACAGCAGATTCCACAATGACTGCATCTGCATTAAACAGTTTCGGATCAATATGTATCAACACCACCTCTACGGCCAATACATTTACCATAACAGGAGTAAACTTAACGACGGCCAATGTAACTGTGGGTCCTGCAACAGGATTTACTTTTTCTGCAGATGGAACTACTTATACTAGTTCATTGTCATTAGTACAATCGGGAGGGGCGTATTCTCAACTAATCTATGTTAAATTTTCTCCGACAAGTGTTCAATCATTTGGTCCAATTCCTGTTGGAGGTGGTGGGGTCAGTGCTAGCATAAGCGTTACGACAACTGCCACAGCAATTAATTCGGCAGTCGCTGTAGCGAATGGAGCTTCTAATACAGTTGGGTTTCTAACTGCAAGTGTATCTGGAACTTATACAATAGGCTGTTCGGCTGTTACCGCTTATGGAATAGAGTATAGTACCACATCAGGTTTTGCAAACGGAGCGGGTACTCAAACCGCAGGAACCGGAGGAGCTACTTTTACAGCTAGTATTAGTGGTTTGTCACCTGGAACTTTTTATTATTATAAAGTTTATGCAACAGACGGTACGGGAACCATATATTCCGCACAAAGTAGTTTTAAAACAAAATTTTTAGAGGCTAATTCAACAGGTTCTTTTGTATATACTCCTACAGGGCCACTTAGTACTAAACCAATTACCGTATTTTATCGTATTCCGGCTGGTGATGTTAGCACGATGCCTATACTGATGGCTTTTCATGGTGATGATCGGGACGCAAGTAATTATAGGGATTATTGGACTTCTATGGCCAATGCCAACGGATTTATGGTCTTTGCCCCTGAATTTAAGTTAGTAGATTATTCTTCAGGTGACAGCTATCAAATGGGGAATGTATATGTTAACGGAGATAGTCCAAGTGCAGAAACATTGAACCCAACAGACCAATGGACTTTTTCAATTATAGATCCCTTATTTGAAGCTATAAAAACGGAGGTTTCAGGAACTCAGCTTACTTTCAAAGCTTGGGGTCATTCTGCTGGAGCTCAATTTTTACAAAGGTTTAATTTATTTATGCCCAATAGCAAATTAGATGTATCGGTTTGCTCTAATTCGGGATGGTATACCGTACCCGACATTTCAGTTGATTTCCCTTATGGTACTAAAAACAGCTTATTGTCTACTAATAGTAGTTTGACAGGTGCTTTTTCTAAAAAACTAATAGTCCATATAGGTTTAAATGACACCGACCCTGATTCAAGTGGATTAAGACACAATACAACAGTCGACAATCAACAAGGTTTTAATAGATTGGAGAGAGGACGTTATTTTTTTAACAAGAGTCAAACCATTTCAAGCACCTTAGCTTACACCTATAATTGGCAAAGACAAGAAGTAGCAGGTGTTGGACACGATGCACAAGCTATGGCCAATGACGCCTTAAGACTTTTGTTTTCAACAAGTGCAAATAGTACCATTAACTCATCTATCGTTGATGGTGGATTTGAGAATCAATCCACAGGGAATCTAACGGTCGTTAATTTGCTTACTTCCGCTTGGACCACTAACACAACTGGGGCTGGTAACGTTAGAACGGTTAACGCAACTGGTGGGCGTACGGGTTCAAAATACGTTACTTTTGGGTTGAATGGCAGCTCAACATCCACCGTAACAAAATATTACTATTCTTCTCAGTTACCTGGTGCATTTGCTGCCAATACAAAATATCAAATCCAATTTTATTGTAGAGCTACCTCTGGCAGCACAACTACGAATGTTAACATGTATGCAGATAATAGTACAACAGCATTCCCTGGTGCTACTGGCAGACAAGGTGTATCTGCTGCATTAGGCACTGCTGCAATTACCGATTGGACAAAAAAGACTTATGAAATAACAACCAATGCTACTACTCCCTTAACTAATGGTTTGGTGGGTTTTTCGATAACGCCTATTGCTAGCACTGCATATACATTAGACATTGATGATTATGTGATCTATCAAGGAGATCTTGACACAGATGCACCTGCTTCACCGGGTGCCATTACGGCTACTGGTGCTTCAAGCGGAGGGGCTAACGTAAGTTGGTCTGCTGCTAGTAGCGGTGTTGATGGAGGAGGTTATGTGGTGGTTCGCTATGCTACAACAGCACCATCAGCCTCGGATGATCCAACTCAAAATGGAATTTATATTAAAGGAAATACTATAAGTGCCGGTGTAGTGAGATATATCGGAACAAGTAACGCTTTTACGGATAGCGGCTTAAGTCCTGGCGTAGATTATTATTATAAAGTATATACTGTAGATAAAGCATTCAATTATTCTGACGAAAGTGCTACAAGTACTCCAGTACAATCTTTGGTTACCACCTACTATTATAAAGGGACAGGTCTATTGACAGAACTTGCTAGTTGGGGTCAAAATACAGATGGTTCAGGAATTGCTCCTTTAGACTTTATATCTGATTCACAAGCATTCGAAATTGGAAATGCCACTTCGGTTGCTCTTGATGGTGCTTGGACAGTATCAGGAACGGGGTCTAAAGTGCGTATAGGAAACGCTACACAATCAGCCGTTACACTAACTTTAAACTCAGGGGCTGCTATAGGTCCAAGTGGTTCGGGTAATGTTGATGTTGTTACTCCTATTTCTGGAAACCATACTGTCATTTACAAAGGAACGACATTACTCTCTTTTGGCAACATCTTTGATACCAACTTGGAGGTTATCTATGATGGGGTATTGGCAACTACGTCTAGTACGAAAAGTTTTGGAACTGTTTCTATTATTAATGGGGCAAACGTTACTTTTACTGCTAATCCTATTATAAAAAACATTAATGTTGATGCTTCTTCAACACTTGTAGCGCCAACTAATGCATCAAACTATATTACAATTCCTGATGGAGGTTCGGTTGTTATCAATGGAACTGTAAAAGCACCAAAATTAACTGGTTTTGTTTCTAGTGGTGTGACACCAAGCAGTGCCGGTGCTGATATTCAATTTATTGGAACTGAAAATCTTACTTTAGGAGCTAATAGCACTGTTGAATATGCTCGTGATGCAACTACTACTCAAATTGTAACAGCAAGAACGGATTATAAAAATCTGACCCTTAGTGGAACGGTTTCAAAAACTGTTAATGGCCCTACCACTGTTGCCGGTACATTGACCATCAATCAAACTGTAGAAGCTACTGCAGTTACTTTATCAGGTGACCTAACGGTGAACGGAACCCTTTCTTTTGTTTCGGGTAAAATTA
>CAMDGJ010000088.1 GCA_945897545.1 Flavobacterium psychrophilum | reverse complement strand
GTTCCTGGTAATCATCTTAGTATTGTAGATGCTCCTAATGATAAAGTTTTAGCTAGAATGATTCAGGATATTTTAGATGAAAGAAACGCAAATATTTAAATTCTCTTCCTTTAATAAATTTTTTGGATGTTAAAAATAGTTCAATTGATATTAAAAATGGATAGCATTTTAATATTTTCAATTTCCTAAATCAAAAATAAAACATAACGAATGAACAATTTACAAAGAAGCCCCAAATTTAATCCATTTGCAGGTCCAGAAATCGAAAACACAATTCCCGTTACAGATGCACAGTTAGAAATATGGACAGATTGTTTAATTGGAGGTTGTGACGCTAATAAGGCTTATAACTTATCATATTCAATCAAATTCTTAGGGACTTTTGTTTACACAGCTTTTGAGATTGCAGTAGATAATTTAGTAGTTCGTCATGAAAGTTTGAGATCAACATTTAGCTCCGATGGATCATATATGATGATAAATAAGAATTTTAAATTTGAGTTATCGACAATTGATCTTTCGCAAATTACAATGGATGAAAAGAATGAAGCTATAGAAAATATAATTGAGCAAGAAGTTAATTTTCTTTTCGACCTTATTGCAGGTCCATTATTTAAAATTAAAGTAATTAAAATTGATGATTTAGAAAATATAGTAATAATAACCCATCATCATATTATTGGCGATGGTTTAAGTATTAATATAATACTAGAGGAGTTGAGTATTCTTTATTCAGCATTTACTCAAGATGTATTGCCTTTCTTAGCACCACCACAGCATTTTAGTGAGTATGCTAAAAAAGTAAATTCGTTAAAAGAAACGGAGGATTACAAACAAATTGAAAATTTTTGGTTAAACGTTTATAAAGATGCAGTTCCTATCGTTGAATTACCTATCGATTACGTAAAGCCTTTGTTACGAACTTATAATAGTCACCGTTTTGATTTTCCTATTGATGAGTCACTTTTAAATTTATTAAAAGCATTTGGGAAAGATGAAGGTTTTAGTTTAACAACAGTTATTCTCGCAGCATTTGAAGTGTTTTTATGCAAAATCACTAGTCAAAATGATTTAATTGTAGGTTTTCCAACTTCAGGAAATAGGAGATACGGAATGAAAAACTTGATAGGAGATTGTGCAAACCTTTTACCGTTGCGCAGTAAAATAAACGCAAGCAAAAACTTTGTAGAATATTTAAGAAAACGAAATCTGCAATTACTAGAAGCTTATAACCACAATCAAGTTAGTTTTGGCCATCTACTTAAAAAATTAAATATTGCTAGAGATCCGTCGCGAGTTCCAATGGTTCCAGTTACACTAACTATCGATTTAAATCGGAATATAGAAAGTGAGTTTTCATTCAATGGACTAACTTACGAGTTTACTATTAACCCAAGAAAATTTTCATCTTTTGAACTTAAGCTTCATGCATGTATTTCTAAAGGCACTCCTACTTTTCAATGTTTGTACAGCACCTCTTTATTTAACGAAGATACTATCAGAAAAATGATGATTTCTTTTGAAGAAACCTTACAAAAATTATCATCTACTCCCAACGACCCATTAACTGCGGTTTTATACGGTAATTTTTCAAAGGATTATGATGTTTTGAATGATACAGAGACGCAATATCCTTACGTGTCACTATCTGAATTATTGAGTAATCAAGCAGCACTTTATCCTCATAACATTGCATTAGAATATAAAAACACTAAAATATCGTACCAAGAATTACATATAAAAGTAAATCAATTTGCAAATTATTTAGCATCCAAAGGAGTCAAATCTGGCGATTATATTGCCGTTTCGTTTCCAAGAACTCCAGAATTAGTGTATGCAATATTAGCAATTATCCAGTGCGGTGCGGCTTACCTTCCCTTAGACCATCAATATCCCATTAAACGAATAGAATATATGATGGAAGACTCAAAAGCTAAATTTTTGCTAACTAGCAAAGCTTTGTCTTTATTATTGCCCAAATGTTCTTATACAATTTTAATTGATGATGCTATCCAATCGCTGCATCAATTTCCTTCAACTAAACTAAAAGAAGATGTAAATCCAGAAAATGTTTTATACTTATTATACACCTCCGGCTCCACAGGTAAACCAAAGGGAGCAAAAATTACAAATAGGAACGTTGTTAATTTGTTATATTCTTTGTTAATAGAACCAGGCATTAAGCAAAAAGATAGAGTACCTTTCATATCAACCATCTCGTTTGATATCGCTAGTTTTGAATTGTTTTTCCCATTATTTGCAGGAGCAACTCTTGTCTTAATTGACCATGAGACATCAAGTGATGGTAGACTTTTTTATGAAATGTTAGAAAAGGAAAAGATTTCTTTAATTGTTGCTACGCCTACTACTTATCAAATGCTTTTAGATGCGGGATGGTCAAATAAATTACCTATAAAAATATGGTGTTGTGGCGAGCCATTACCTGCACGACTTGCCAAAGAGCTAATAAGTAGAAGTGATGAGCTTTGGACCTTATATGGTCCCACCGAAGTAACCATATTTTCTTCTTGTAAACATATAAAAAACGAAGAAACAATAATTTCTGTTGGCGGTCCAATAGCCAATATGCAATATTATATTGTTGATGAAGAAATGAACTTATTACCACCTAATGCAATAGGCGAAATCGCAATTGGAGGAGATGGTGTAGGAGCAGGATATTTAGGAAGACCAGAATTAACGGCAGCTAAATATATCCCGAATGTTTTTTCTAACAAAAAAAATGCAATACTATACCTTTCAGGTGATTTAGGAAAACTATTGCCAAGCAATGAAGTAATGTGTCTTGGTAGGATTGATCATCAGGTTAAAGTTAGAGGTCATCGCATAGAAATTGGAGAGGTAGAACTTGCTTTAACCTCAATTAATGGCATTAAGTCAGCAATTGTTTTAGCTAAGAGTGCTAGTCTTATCGCCTTTTTAACCGCAGATCTTGAATATGCGAACGAACTTGATCAAATTAGATTGTGGAGAAATGAATTAGAATTACAGTTGCCTAATTTCATGGTTCCTAATGTTTTCCATATTCTAGAAAAAATGCCTACAACCTTAAATGATAAAATAGATAGAAAAGCATTATTAGAATATAAATCCAATACAGAAATTACAGAAAATTACACTGCACCTCGCACAAATGAAGAGAAATTAGTTGCAGAAATTTGGCAAGAAAGTTTAAAAATAGACCAAATAGATATTTTTAGCAATTTTTTTGAAATAGGAGGACACTCCATCTTAGCAGTAAATGTAATGTTCAAAATAGAAAAAAAGACTGGTTTACGAATTCCACTTTCTACATTGTTTCAATATTCAACTATTGAAAAATTTGCTCAATTATTAATCGATGAATATAAGATTACATCGGACCATTTAGTGCCTATTAAACCCAACGGTACAAAGACTCCGATATTTATAGTTCATGGGGCAGGATTGAATGTCTTAAATTTTGCACATGTAATTAAGCATTTTGATGAAGATCAACCGGTTTACGGAATTCAAGGAATTGGACCTAATGGCTATGAAAATTGGTTTGAATCTATCGAAGAAATGGCTGCTTGCTATATAGAATCAATCATAAAAATAAATTCGAAAGGACCTTATGCTTTAGCTGGTTTCTCTTTTGGGGGAGTTGTTGCTTTTGAAATGGCTCGTCAATTGACGAAAAAAGGATTAAAGGTTAGTATTATAGCACTATTAGATTCTCATGTAGATTCATCCTATTATTACCCCATGCTTTTGCAAAAAAAACTATTACATCACTATGATCGCACCTATAGAAGACTCGATTATTTGATGGAAATGCTCACGAGCTGGAAGGCTTTTAAAAAGCGAAGTCAAGCAAAAAGAGACCACATATTAAAAACGTATCTTGGTCAAAAAGACATTTTGACTGAACAGGAGGCATTAGCGCTCAAAGAATTTACAGTCGCTAATAGTATGGTTAACAAAATTGTTGACCGCTATCATCTAAAACCACAAAATATTGAGGTTGATTTATTTCGAGCTAAAGATGATTTGGGATACAAATTAGACCCTACGCATTTGGGATGGAAAAAAGCAGCTCTAAAAGGAGTCAATATTCATGAGGTTCCTGGTAATCATCTTAGTATTGTAGATGCTCCTAATGATAAAGTTTTAGCTAGAATGATTCAGGATATTTTAGATGAAAGAAACGCAAATATCTAAATTCTCTTCCTTTAATAAATTTTTTGGATGTTAAAAATAGTTCAATTGATATTAAAAATGGAGTGTTTAAAACAAAGTACTTATGGCAAATTCATTATCTAAAATAGAAAACCCACTTACCGATACCGTTGTTGATCTTTTCGTCCAGCAGGTTAATATGACACCAAATGAAATAGCTGTTGTTTACAAAGAGCAAATGCTTACTTACAATGAACTTAATATGCTATCAAATCAACTTGCCCACTATTTAATTAATGAGCAAAGTGTAATTGTGGGAGATTTTGTTGGCATTATGCAAAGTCGAAGTGAAATGTTGATTGTTAGCATATTGGGTATCCTTAAATCTGGTGCAGCATACGTGCCAATTGATCCTAAATATCCACAACAAAGGATCAGTTATTTGAAAAATGATTGCAACTGTAAATTTACATTAGATCATCATGCGCTTGACAAATTCCTCATTTCTAAAGAAAAATATGCTTTAAGTGCTCCCAAGACAATATCTTTGAAACCAAATGACCTAGCTTACATTATTTATACTTCTGGAAGTACAGGAAATCCAAAAGGAGTTATGATTGAACATCGCAACCTATTGCATTATTTATTTAATGTTTGCGATTATATTGATACAAATTCACCCAATTCTGGATGTTACATCCACCTCTCTTCATCATTTGATGCTAGTATATCAGGGATTTTTCTTCCCTTGATTTTTGGTAAGAAATTAATTTTAAGCTCACGAACTGGATTAGAAATTTTTGATGATACTAATTTTTTTAAGTATGCTCCTTATGACTTTATAAATCTAACTCCATCTCACATCAGTATTTTAATCTCCATTATTAATAAAGAGAATCAACCTAAACTAGCTACTAAGTATGTTATTGGAGGGGAGGCATTATACAATTATCATATTAATCGATTTAGGTCTGCAAATATTGATGCTATTATTGTAAATGAATACGGCCCTACCGAAGCAACCGTGGGTTGTAGTTGGTATGAATTCAATACTTTTGATGCACCACTAGCTAGCGAAAGTATAGCCATTGGGAAACTAATTTCAAATACTCAAATGTATCTTTTAGATGAAAATCAAATGCTTATACCCGAAGGTGAAGTTGGTGAAATTTATATTGGTGGAAATGGCATCGCGAGAGGCTATTTTAATAGAGAAGAATTAAATTCAGAAAAATTTCTTCCTAATCCGTTTGTTACTAATAGTAGAATGTATCGTACCGGAGATTTAGGAAAAATTTTGCCGGATGGTAATCTTCAATATTTTGGTCGTATTGATGAGCAAGTCAAAATTAATGGACATCGCATAGAATTAGGTGAAATTGAAGCTGCTTTAATTACGATACCTCAAATAAAACTAGCTTCCGTTATACTGAGTAAACTTGATAATGCTGAACCTCGTCTTGTTGCCTATCTTAAGCCTAAAGACGATAATGATAAACATACTAATGTACGAGAAGAACTTTCTAAAATAGTTCCAAGTTTTATGATTCCTTCTATTTTTATGTGGGTCGATGATTTTCCGCTAACTACAAATGGAAAAATTGATAAAAAAAACTTACCCGCCCCAGAATATGTTCGACAAGATTCAGAAGCTAATCTAAGAAAACCAAGAACAGAAACTGAAAAAAAAATTGCAAAAGTTTGGAGTGAAGTCTTACAAATAGAAGAGATTGGAATCTATAATACCTTTTTTGAAATGGGTGGAACCTCAATTATGGCTGTAAAAGTTGTAGCTGAAATAGAAAAACGTACAGGTAAACGTTTTCCTTTATCAATATTAATTAAATATTCAACAGTAGCAAAATTTGCAAAACTTTTTAATGAGGACGTCGAAATTTATTCAGATTGCATCGTTCCGCTAAAATCTAACGGAAGTAAAGTACCACTTTTTATGGTTCACGGAGGCGCACTCGATGTTTTGTATTTTGCAAATGTGAGTAAACATTTAGATGAGGATCAACCGTTTTATGGTATTCAGGGCGGTGGATCCAAAGGATTTGATAAATGGTATGAATCAATAAATGATATTGCAGCACATTATATTCAAGCAATTACAAAAATAAATCCTGATGGCCCTTATGCCCTAGCGGGATTTTGTGTTGGTGGAATAGTTGCTTTTGAAATGACTCGGCAATTGCAAGAGCAAGGAAAAGAAGTCATCCTAACATTAGCCCTAGACTCTTATGCTGATTCTTCGTACTATTTTAAAACGCACAAACAAAAAAAACTTATCAGGTATTATCATCGTACACAAAGAAGGTTACTGTTTTTAAAAGAAATGTTAACGAGTTGGACGGCTTTTAGGAAGCGATTTAACGCAAAAAAAGAGTATATTTTAAAAAGACATTTTAAAGATAATAACAGCAAAATGTCTGAACTCGATGCATTAGCACTTGAACGATTTACAGAAGCTACATCGATGATGCGCCGCATTCTTGACAAATATCAGCTTAAACCACAAAGCTTAAAAGTCGATGTGTTTCGATCAAAAGATAATACCGCCCATCTATTAGCTCCAAAACACTTGGGATGGAAAAAAGCAGCGCGAAAAGGCGTCTTAGTGCATGAGATACCGGTTAGTGATTTTGATATGAAAATAGCGCCACACGACAAAATATTAGCAAGAATGCTTCAAGATATTTTAGATGAAAAATATGCTGCAACCTAATCTCTTTATTTC
Source organism: Flavobacterium psychrophilum (assembly GCA_945897545.1). Lineage (GTDB taxonomy): Bacteria > Bacteroidota > Bacteroidia > Flavobacteriales > Flavobacteriaceae > Flavobacterium > Flavobacterium psychrophilum_L. Next base: position 3,638 of record CAMDGJ010000088.1, on the reverse strand, counting down.
ATATATAAATAGTGATGACCACAAATCATCAAATACTAAAGGATATGCTTTAAGTACTGATGATGTAATAATTTATACACTCTACTTACCCGAGTATAATGATTTAACAAAAGATTTAATCCATTTTCTCAATCTCGAAGAAAGTAAGAGAGCTGAGCGGTACTATAAAGAAAAGGATCGAAACCAATTTATTATTTGCAGGGCGATTTTGAAATTTGTTTTAGCAGCGCATACTAAATTAGATGTTACAACTATTAACCTGGATTATCATTTCAATAAAAAACCATTTCTAGCTTCTCACCCTTGGATACATTTTAATGTTTCACATTCTGTGGATTTTGCGGTGATTGCAATTTCGCGTAATATGGTTGGAATAGATATTGAACATGTTTCTGAAGATTTTGATTTTACACCTCTTCTTCCAGATATTTTTAACGATAATGAAGTTTTGACAATTCAAAATGCAGAAAATCAAGAATACGCTTTTTACTCCTCTTGGACTCGAAAAGAAGCCTTTGTAAAGGCCTTAGGAAAAGGTATCGATGAAGATTTTAAGAATATTCCCTGCTTAAATGGCCAATATAGTATTGATCCGGCACTACTTAAAACTAACGAAAACTGGCAAGTATATGGTTTTGATTTGGCAGAAGGCTATTTAGGTGCAATAGTTTTTGAAAGTTTACCAACAATATCAAAAAATCTATCAATTCGTACTTTACCTAAAACAGTAAAAGAGCTTAGAGAGATAACGCAATTAAAGGACAACTAATTTACGTAGGAAAACGATTCTAACAGCATCCACATGAAAAATCATTTTTAAAATCAAACATTAAGATAGCTGCGACGAAAAAATCGTAAATAGAAATGGAACGACTCTCAATAATTTTGACTTAATTAACACCACTATTTTACTGCTTTACTGCAAAAATAATCTGATCTCTATTATTTCATTAAACGTGCTGATTAATCTTCGGCAACCCTAAGGCAAAAAATGGAAGATTTATCCAGCCCCACTTTTAGCAGTTGCAATTGAATTCATAACTAAACCAGTTAGATGGAATTCCAAATATTAGCATCAAATTGAATCCATCAGCTAACGGGTAATTAAAAGTCATTACCTATTGTTTTTTTTTATTTAACCTCGAACAGACAAAAAATTATAATCAAAAAACGAATTACCCCAAAGTATAAATGAAGTCAATAAATCATATCGATTTTTGGAAAAAACGTTCCACTACAGTATAAAAATACGCATTTCAACGATTAAAAAAGCTAAACAACTGAACTAAAAACATTTGAAAAACTTTTTCAATAAATTTATCATATAATTTTGATAATCATATCTGATTATACAATGTTGAATTTAATCAAATAACAAATAAAGTATGGCAAACCAAAATGAGAATTACGAATTTAAACCTGAATATAAAAATTATTGGATCAAAAAATTATCAGGAGAGCTTCCTACTTTAAATCTTCCTAGTACAAAGTTGCGTCCAAATGTGAAATCAAATAATGGTCACGCTTTTCAAACTTCTTTTTCGAAAGCAGAGACTGAAATATTGCATAATTTTGTTTTGAATGAAGAAGCAGGATTATTTGCATGTCTTTTGGCAACTTGGAATATTTTATTTTACAGATATACTTCACAAAGAGATATAATTCTTGGAACTAGCATAATAGAACAAAGCGATTTGGATTTAGTGAATCCAAATGATCTTTTTGAAAACACTGTGCTATTTCGTGCAGAATTAGAACCTTTTGAAAGCTTTAATAGTTTTTATCATACAATTAAGAAATCTCAATTGCTGGATTATAAGAACCAACCCTATTCTATTGATCAATTAGTAACCGATTTGGATATTATAACCGAAAAAGGGCGTAATTCTATTTTTGATATTATGGTTACTTTTAATAAATCTGATCGTTTTAATAGTGCATTCAAAACCTCTGATACTATAATAGATCTTGGTGAAAAGGTATCAAAATTAGATATGGAAATATCCTTTCACGAAATTGAAGATATTTTGTACTTTGACATTGTTTACAATACAAATGTATATGAGCGTGATATGATTGAAAGCTTGATGATACATTATAAAACGCTGCTTTCTTCTCTAATCGCAAACCCCACAAATAATGTTGAAGAAATAAATTATCTCTCGGATCAAGAACGCAATACCATATTAAACGTTTTTAACAAGCCAGAGATAGAATATCCAAAAAATAAGACAATCGTAGATTTATTCTTGGAGCAAGTCAACAGGACACCAAACGGAATAGCTGTTGTCTTCAATGATCAAAAACTTACCTACAGTGAACTTGATCTATTATCAAATCAACTTGCTAACTATTTAATTAACAAACACAATGTCATTGTTGGCGATTTAGTGGGAATAATGCTTGGGCGAAGTGAAATGCTAATAGTTTGTATTATGGGTGTTCTAAAGTCAGGAGCGGCCTATGTCCCAATAGATCCTGAATATCCAGAGCAAAGGATAAGCTACATTCAAAATGATAGTAAATGTAAAGTTACATTAGATAGCAACTTATTTGATGATTTCTTTCGCAACAACGAAGTGTTTTCTTCAAAACTGCCAAAAAACGTTTCTTTAAATCCAAGTAGTCTTTGCTATATAATTTATACTTCTGGAACTACCGGAAACCCTAAAGGTGTAATGATTGAGCATAGAAATGTTGTTCGTTTATTTTATAATAAATCACAACTTTTTGATTTTAATGAAAATGATGTTTGGTCGCTTTTTCATTCATTTTGTTTTGATTTTTCGATATGGGAGATTTTCGGAGCTTTACTCTTTGGTGGTAAATTAATCGTAGTATCTGAATTGATTGCTAAAGATCCATTTGAATTTATAACATTGATTGTTGAAGAAGGAATTACTGTTCTAAATCAAACTCCATCTTCCTTTATAAATCTTATGAGTAATGTAAATAACAAAGATATAAATCTTAAGTTACGTTATATTATTTTTGGAGGAGAAGCTCTTTATCCAAAATGTTTAGAAAAATGGTTTTACCAATTTCCAAATATTAAATTTATTAATATGTATGGTATCACAGAGACTACTGTACACGTTACATATAAAGAAATTACAGAATCTGATATTCAAAGTAATATTTCCAACATTGGAAAATGCATACCAACATTATCTGCTTATATTGTAAATGACTTTGAAAAACTTCAACCTATTGGAGTTGTTGGAGAGTTATGTGTTTCAGGCTTAGGACTAGCTCGTGGGTATCTTCACAAACCCGAATTGACTTGTACTAAGTTTGTAGCAAACCCATTTGAGGAAGTAGAACGTATGTATTTAACTGGAGACCTTGCCAGATGGCTACCTAATGGAAACATCGAATACATGGGAAGAAAAGACGACCAAGTTAAAATTCGAGGTCATCGTATAGAATTAGGGGAAATTGAAGCAGCACTTGGTAAACTTCCAAATATTAAAAGAGCCACAGTTTTAGTAAGTAATCATCTTCAAGAAGAACCAAGATTGGTTGCCTATTTACAATCAAAGGAATTTGACGAAGATGTAAAGGTTATCCGTAATCAGCTTACTGAAATCTTACCTGATTTTCTAATACCTTCTTTCTTTATGTGGGTAAAGGAGTTT
>CAMDGJ010000087.1 GCA_945897545.1 Flavobacterium psychrophilum | reverse complement strand
ATTCTAAAATTATTGAAAAAACAGAAACTACTGCACCAAGCACTACAACGCCTGCTGCTCCAGTTCAAAACACTCCAGCAGGTACAACTCCAGCAAAATAATATTTTTCGAAAAATATCTAAAGGCGTTAGCATTTTGTTAACGCTTTTTTTGTGAATAATCGTGAGTTTTACCTACTTTTGTACCATTAAATTTCTTAATTAAAAAATAAACTTTATCATTATGGCTTTAAATATCAAACCACTTTCAGACCGAGTTCTTATTGAACCTGTAGCTGCTGAAACAAAAACTGCCTCAGGAATTTTTATACCAGACACTGCAAAAGAAAAACCACAAAAAGGAACTGTTGTTGCTGTTGGGAAAGGCACAAAAGATCACGAAATGACAGTAAAAGTAGGCGATTCTGTACTTTACGGAAAATATGCCGGAACTGAATTGAAATTAGAAGGAAAGGACTATTTGATTATGCGCGAAGATGATATTCTGGCGATAGTATAATAAAATTTTAAGATTTCAGTAATAGTATTAAGATAAAAAAATTAATAATGAGGATGCGATTGCTTCGTACCTCGCAATGACAAAAAAAATGGCAAAAGATATAAAATTTGATATTGAAGCACGTGACGGACTCAAACGTGGCGTAGATGCATTGGCAAACGCAGTAAAGGTAACTCTAGGTCCAAAAGGTCGTAATGTGATTATTGGAAAATCTTTTGGTGGACCAACTGTTACTAAAGATGGTGTTACTGTTGCAAAAGAAATAGAATTGAAAGACCCATTAGAAAATATGGGTGCTCAAATGGTGAAAGAAGTTGCTTCTAAAACCAATGATTTAGCTGGTGACGGAACTACAACTGCCACAGTTTTGGCGCAAGCCATCGTAAAAGAAGGGTTGAAAAACGTTGCTGCCGGAGCAAACCCAATGGATTTGAAACGCGGAATTGACAAAGCAGTTGAAGCAATTGTCGCTGATCTTGCCAAACAAGCCAAAGTAGTGGGAAGTGATTCTGATAAAATCAAGCAAATCGCTTCTATCTCTGCAAACAACGATGAAGTAATTGGTGAACTAATTGCTAATGCTTTCGGAAAAGTCGGAAAAGAAGGTGTAATTACTGTCGAAGAAGCCAAAGGAACTGACACTTACGTTGATGTTGTAGAAGGTATGCAATTTGACAGAGGCTATTTATCTCCATATTTTGTGACTAATCCAGAAAAAATGGAAGTGGAATTAGAAAGTCCTTACATACTTTTATACGACAAAAAAGTATCTTCATTAAAAGAATTATTACCAGTTTTAGAGCCAGTAGCTCAATCTGGAAAACCATTATTGATTATTGCTGAAGATGTAGATGGAGAAGCATTATCAACATTAGTGGTAAACAAATTGCGTGGTGCGTTGAAAATCGCAGCAGTGAAGGCACCTGGTTTTGGAGATAGAAGAAAAGCAATGTTGGAGGACATCGCTATCTTAACTGGTGGAACTGTAATCTCTGAAGAAAGAGGTTATACTTTAGAAAATACCACTATTGAAATGTTGGGAACTGCAAAAAGAGTAACGATTGACAAAGACAACACTACAATTGTAAGTGGTGCGGGCGAAGCCGATATGATTAAAAATCGCGTAAACCAAATTAAAGGTCAAATGGAAGCTACGACTTCTGATTATGATAAAGAAAAATTGCAGGAACGTTTGGCTAAATTAGCAGGTGGAGTTGCTGTTCTTTATGTTGGTGCTGCTTCTGAAGTAGAAATGAAAGAGAAAAAAGATAGAGTTGACGATGCGCTTCACGCTACTCGTGCCGCTGTAGAAGAAGGAATTGTAGCTGGCGGAGGTGTTGCTTTATTAAGAGCTAAAAACGCACTTGCTGCTTTAAAAGCAGACAATCCTGACCAGGCAACTGGAATCCAAATTATATTTCGTGCTGTAGAGTCTCCATTGAGAACTATTGTAGAAAATGCGGGACTTGAAGGCTCTGTTGTTGTCGCTAAAGTAGCTGAAGGAACAGGCGATTTTGGCTACAACGCTAAAACTGACGAATATGTAGATATGCTAAAAGCTGGAATTATTGATCCTAAGAAAGTAACTCGTGTAGCATTAGAAAATGCAGCATCTGTAGCAGGAATGATATTAACAACTGAATGTGCTCTAGTTGAAATCAAAGAAGAAAGCGGACCTCATCAACATATGGGTGGCGGAATGCCCGGAATGATGTAAAATCAATTAGAAAATATATTATTTTTAAAATCCATTCATCAGATGAATGGATTTTTTTTACACTAAAAACAAATTATATTTATACATTCATAGATAGATAAAATAGTAGATTTACATTTATTTTTTATTAGACAAATTCCATAATGAAATTTTACCATACTCTTATCAGCTTATTTTTGTTTATTCAATGTTTCTCTCAGAATTTAGACAATCAAGAAAAAATTAAAAATAGTATCCAAAATTATTTTCTTTACGATAGAGAAATTATACATGTTCAGTTTAACAAAAACATATACGTAAATAGTGAAAAAATTGCCTTTAAAGGTTATGTTTTTAGCAAAAATAACAACAGCCCTAATTTATATACTACAAACGTTCAATTGGTCATTTACAATGAACAGAACGAAATTATACAGAAACAATTACTTTATACTACTAAAGGTACATTTTCTGGCGGATTAGTTTTAAATGAAAAATTAATTGCTGGAAAATATCGCTTTCACTTTTACACCAACTGGATGAATAATTTTTATGAAGATGATTCTTTTATAGAAACGATTCAAATTATCAATAAAAAAGACCCTTATAATTTTGAATCAGTTGAACCAAATTATAAAACAGCAAAACTTACTTTTTATCCCGAAAGTGGAGTCATTATTAATAGAATTAACAACAGAATTGGAGTAAAAATTACTGATTGTAATGGCAAAGGGATTTCGATTGAAAAAGGTATAATTCTAGATTCAAAATCCAATGAGGTTGCATCATTTTCAACTAACAAAATGGGCAATGGCAATTTTTATTTTATACCCAACTCTAACGAATCCTACATTCTAAAATACAATTCGGAAAAATTTAACCTAGCAGAAGCGCTACCCAAAGCCCAAGAAACTGGTTTAACAATAAGTTATAATAATAATTTATCCAATAATAAATTAGCCATTTCAATAAAAACAAATAGTTCTGGAATTGAATTACTTCAAAATAAAAAATTCATTCTACTCATTCATCAAGATGGAAACGCTATTCAAAAAGAATTCTCTTTTTCTAATAATGAACCCGAGCAAATATTGTTTTTTGATAAAAAATATTTGTCCAATGGTATCAATAGCATTCGGCTTATAGATGCAGATCTTAATGAAGTTGCCGAACGATTATTAAATAATTTCGAAATCGCAACTCTCCAAACCACTATCGAGGCAAAAACTATTGAAAATGACAGCTTAGTATTACTCGGTAAAACTAACTCAAAAATAACCAATATGAGTATTAGTGTTCTTCCTGCAGAGAATATTAGTCTTGGAACAAAAAAATCCATTTTAGGAACATTTTATTTAAACGCTTATTTAGAAAAACCTCAAAATGAAACGTACACCTATTTTGACCCTGAAAATAAAAACAGAAAACAAGACTTAGAACTCTTATTATTGAACCAAAAAAGAAGTAAATATTTATGGAATAGTATAAGGTTAAATCCTCCTAAGAAAACGTTTGCAAATGCAAAAGGAGTCGCAGTAAGCGGCAAAATAGCTACTAAATTAAGTGAATACTCAAAATATAAAATTCAACTAATATCGCTAAAAGATAAGATTTTTGAAGAAGCTAATCTCGATAAAAATAATGAATTTAAAGTCGATAACTTTTTTGCGCAAGACTCTACAGAATTTATTTTACAATTGATTAACGACAAAAATAAGGTTCTAAATTCAAAATTGTTTTCAAGGATATCTACATATGAGAACCCATTTAGATTAAGTTTAGATAATGAAATCTATACTTGTCCGCCTAATATTAGTAAAGAAAACAATTTTACATTCTCAGATCTAAATAACAAAAGCATTGAGCTCGAAGAAGCTGTTGTCTTTAATAAATATAAAAAAGACAAACTGACTTATGATAAAGAAGCCGGTTCAATAATGGCAAAATCTTTTAAAATTGACGATAATGAATTTGGAAGCGTTATGGATTTTATTTCAAGAAATGGATTTAGGATAGGAACCAATGAAGATGATAACACACCATTTGTTAGAAATTCCAGAAGCACAGCATTTTCGGCAAGCAGTGCGCCACCTAGCATCTATTTAGACAATGAAATGTTACTTGATTTTGATTTTTTGTATAGTTTACCCATTACTGATGTTGACGAAATTTATATTGATCGATCTGGTTTATCAGATACTGCAGGACGCTCGGGAAGCATAAAAATATTTTTAAAAAAAGGAATCAAAACAGATATCATAAATTACAAATTTTCTAAACTATTTGTGACCAATGGATATGCTAAAAACGTTGATTATAAAATATCAGAATTCCAAACACAAAAAGAATTTTCCTATTTCGGTACCTTAAATTGGACCTCCAATATTCTATTGAAAGAAAATCAAAATTTTGAAATTAAGTTTCCAAAAGGAAATCAAAATACACTAAAGGTCTTAATTGAAGGATTCTCAGAAGATGGTCAACTCATTTCTGAAATCAAAAAGATTCCAGTTGTGCATCCTTAAATCAAAAAATCCGAAGTTTTTTTTAGTAAGCTTCGGATTTTTAATGATTCACTATTTATGAACTCGCTTTTTAAGCAATTTCCATAAAACAGGTGCAGTGGTAAATAAAACAATACCAATGACAATAAATTCAATGTGGGCTTTTAAATCAATGCCAAATTGATTCTTAAATAAATCCGACAAATAATGCCCCGCAAAAATCATACTAAAGGACCACATTACTGAACCCAAAATATTATTAAACATAAACTTCTTTTTGTCCATTGATGCAATTCCGGCTACTATGGGTGCAAAAGTTCTAAAAATAGGCAAAAACCTAGCGAAAATAACTGCTTTGCCTCCATACTTATCAAAGAAATCCCTTGATTGCAAGAGGTATTTTTCTTTAAACCAAAAAGTATCTTCTTTATTATAAAGATAGGTGCCTCCTTTTACTCCAAACCAATATCCGACCATATTTCCTAGAACTCCAGCAGCTGCAACTAAAGAAGATAACACTACTAAATTAACAAAATCATTACCCACTGATAGTTGTCTCATTAATAATTCACTATAAATCCCAGCCAAAAATAAAAGACTATCACCAGGAAGAAAGAAGCCAGCAAACAATCCCGTTTCAGCAAAAATGATAAAAAGGATTACTATTAATCCAATTTTTATTCCACCAACTTCCATTAATATATAAAACTCTGGATTTATTAGCTGTGTCCAATCGAAATTACTCATAAAATTATTTTAAAATTATCGGCGGTGAAAGTACTTATAATTTAGCAAAAGAGCACTATCTACAAGCCTGAATTGCATTTTTTTAATATTCTTTTAATATAACACCTCTCTACTTGAAAACTTTACTTCTTTGTATCTTCCCTTTCGTATTTGCAACAAGAATGGAGATTGTCATAATCTTCTTGAGTTGCTTTTACACCTTCCGTATCGTGACCCACTTTTGCAATACCTTTTTTAACAGCAGCAATTGAAGTTTTTTCTTCATTAAGAGTCAATGCTAATTTGTGGGTTTCAATACTCCAACTTGCCATTTTAACTCCACTGACAGCAAAAGCCGCTTTTTGAATGCGCCGCTGACATTGTTCGCAGTTACCATTTACTTCTATGGTGTATTTTGCATTTTTATTCTTTTGTTCTTGTGCCCGTGCAGAAAGTGTTAATACCAATAACATCATTCCTAAAAATAGATTGTTCATAATATTTTAATTTAATTGTTTTTGCCCTGAAGTTTCGGGGTTGATTTTTGCCGTTGTTATTGCAATTGATATCCATTATTTTATTTTATTTTAAATCGAAGTCCAGCATAATACATTTGTCCAAAAATTGGAGCATATACTATTGAAGCATCAAAGGTTGCCCCAAAAGGATTTTCAGAACCTACAATCGCTTTTTCTTGACGATAGTTCCCAATATTTTCTCCGCCAACATAGACTTCAAAAGTAGAGGAAAAAGTCCGAGTAATTTGTACATTCATCAAAGAAAACGAAGGCGAATACACAGGAAGCCTATCCTCAGCGGGATTTGAAGCCGTTTCTGGTAATTTTTGCTGTCCCATCCAATTATAGGTGAAATCAAATTTCCATTGTTTCCCTTTATCAACAATATGAGTTTCATAACCTAGATTCGCAAAAAAGCGGTGCTTCGCTTGCAAAGGTCTTTCGCTTCTTCTACTCAGATAATCGGTTTGAATATCATAATATTTATAGGCTGTTCGCAAATCAAAATGTTTTGCTAGTTCAAGATTAAAATCAATTTGCAAACTATTAGCGAACGATTTTCCATTCAAATTGTAAAACAAAACCTGATGCGACCCCAAAATTGCTGCAGAAGTATATAAATCGACTACAACTTGTTTTGTAAAATCAGTTTTGTAAAAATCGAAACCTGCATCGGCATTTAATCCGAAGACGGTAAATTTTTGATTGAAACTCCATCCGTAATTCCAAGCAATCTCGGGATCTAACCCATAAATTTTTCCGCCGTTGTCCAAAATATCGAAAGTTCTTGCACTCGCAAAAAGGGATTGATTTTCGGCAAATATATTAGCACTACGTTTGCCTCTTCCTGCCGAAACTCGCACAACCGCTTTCTCCCAAGGATTGTAACGAATGTGCAATCGCGGTGTAATAAATGTTCCCAAACGGTTGTGATTGTCCACCCTTCCGCCTGCTATAAAACTAAAATTATCATCATTGTCATAAGTGTATTCAAAAAAAGCTCCCACCGAATTATCGATTCTGCTATAATCATTCACATTGACAAACTCTTGGTATTTGTCGTAAGAAAAATTCAAACCAGTTGCAAATTTGTGCATCGTATTATTGATAATAGAATTGAAAATCAAGTTCGAATAAAAACTACTTTGCTTGATATTATATTGGTTCAATCCAAAATACGATTCCTGATCGTGACTGTTGAAAGCATTTTGAAAACCAATACTTTGATAGGGCATATCCTTGAAAACATATCCTATTTTTGAGGAAACATCAAAGCGTTCGGTGTTTATTTCTGAACCCCAAAAGTTTGTTTTTCCTTTGTCTTTATCGGGATCAAAATCCAACTCCCCAGTTTGTTTTTTGTCGTTCATATACCTGAAATTGATAAAACTCACCAAACCCTTTTCGGCATTATAATATTGATAGCGATTCAAAATATTGATTTGTTTTGCCAATGGATTGTCGAGAAAGCCATCGTCATTCATATCGTTTTTGCCCGTTCTAGTATTACCGTGAACAAACAAAGCGCTGGTCCATTTGTCCGAAATTTTAACGTTGAAATGCGTGTTTAATTCAAACCGAGCATCTGTAGAACCATAGAAATTCAAGAAAAACGGAATATTATTTATAGGTTTGATTAATTCGGTATTGATTTGCCCTGAAATACTTTCGTATCCATTGACAACACTACCCGCTCCTTTTGTGATCTGGATACTTTCAATCCAAGTTCCTGGTGTAAATGACAATCCATAAGCTTGTGAAGCACCACGAACTGAAGGGATATTTTCTTCGGCAATCATCAAATAAGGACTGGTTAATCCCAGCATTTTGATTTGCTTGGTTCCCGTAAGTGCATCCGAAAAATTGACGTCGATGGAGGGATTTGTCTCGAAACTTTCAGCAAGGTTGCAACAAGCGGCTTTGCGCAATTCTTTGCTGGTTACCAAGGTTGTGTTGGCAGTAAGCTTAGAGGATTTTTGCAAACCTTTATTTTTAGAAATTACTTTTACAGCCTGTAATGTGTCCTGCGAATAGGAGCTAAACACACACAACAAGCCCAATAAAAGTATTGAAATTTGTTTTTTCATAATTAAAATTTTAATGTTTATAATTGAAATATCAAGCCATAAAAATGATTTGACCTCATGAAAACATTAAAATCAGGCATAGAAAATATATTGATGATAGAGCTTGAAAAGAGGAGGAGCATTCGCATCACAATAATAAGAAGTAATTATGTTGCTTTCAAAATTTTGAAATTCAGAGCAAACAATTGGTTTCCAGTCTTCAAACAAGAAGCTAAAATCAGACTGAAAGGAAATAGAATTTACAGTTACATTCTCAAATTTCTTTTGAAAGCTCACTACTTTATCCTTGCAACAGCTACTATTTTCTTCAATAATACTGGAAGCTTTTGGAGGACAACAACTTTCTTCAACTGTGTTTTGAATTTCAAACGCTTTCCAAAAGGAAGGTTTTACAGAGGCTATTTTTCCTCCACAATAATGCAAATCAATAGCAAAACCCGTATTGGAAACCAATAGGAATAGGGCTAATAAAAAACTGATGTGCTTTTTGAATTTCATAATGCAAAATTATGCATTTACATAACTTAAATAATTAAATTTTAGTTAAAATACCGTATTATTATACAGCGAGAAATCATCGGCTTTGCTTTTGATAGTAAAATGCACCGACAAACAATAATAAAAAAATAGGTTGAATCAAAAATCGACGGATATAAAATAAGACCATTTTATTCTCTTCTCCAAAAAAAGATAGTGTAAAAAAGAAAACAATAACTAGAATTACAAAAAGGATTAGGTACATCATCGAAGCAAATTTAACCCCTTGAATATCCTTAAAAAGTACATAAATTATGGCCAAAGAAAATAATGAATTTAGAAAATATCTAAACAATAATCCAATAAATAAATGAAAGTTATTGATTTCAGGCAATGGCAAATTATTGTAATCTGATTTGAAATAATTTAAAAACGGATCATAAAACAAATTGTCTTCAAAGGCTCGTACTAGAACCAACAATATTACAAACAGCATTGCTAATTCAATTCTTAGTTTATGATTGAACAGTTTTTTTAGCATATTTTGAAAATTTATTTACCCAAATAATCCATAACAAGAAAACAACTCCGTATATAAATAGTGGAAACAACACTCCGTGCAAAAAATGTTGCTGTTTTGGATAATAATACATCAAAACACATAAAAGTGCTATTCGCGATACGTTTAAAATATGGATGAGTAAACTTCCCCCTAATATAAATAAAATTGTTGGTTTTATTTTTCCGGAAAATGCAATTACAAACGAAATAAACAATATAATTACACTTAACCCATTACATCCCTCGATGATTCGAGCCATAGACCTTTGATTGTAGTATATATTTATTGCAGATTCTTTTATATTTGGCGCACTACTAGCATCACAATTAAATAAAATCATCAGATCTTTTGTTTGTTCTGCCACTAATTCCGTAAAACTATCAACTTCAAATTGCCGAACATCATATTGACTGAGGTAACTTTTATAAACCAGAGTTAAAAGCAAATAAGTCAACAAAAATTTTCCTAAAAACACCAAGAATGGCTTGTAAATAAAAAAATATTTTTTCAAAATTGAATTTTTACAAATTTATATAAAATAAAACAATACCATTTAAATACTTTTGCAAAAAAATAAGACTATGACTTTCGAAGAATTAAAACCAAAAGTAACCGAAATTACTTTAAATACAAATCTAACTAGAGACGAAAAACTTTTAGCAGTTTGTCAACTTTTAATCAATTCTATTGCCTATTACAATTGGGTAGGCTTTTATTTTGCCAATCATGAGTCAAAAACATTACACCTTGGTCCTTATGTGGGAGCAGAGACCGACCATACTGTAATCCCATTTGGAAAAGGAATTTGCGGGCAAGTGGCAGTTTCTAACAACAATTTCGTGGTTCCTGATGTAGCAGCTCAGGATAATTACATTGCTTGCAGTTTTACTGTGAAATCAGAAATTGTAGTACCACTTTTTGTAAATGTAGAAAATATAGGTCAAATTGATATAGACAGTCATGTAATTGATCCTTTTACAGAAAAAGACGAACGGTTTTTGGAGTATGTGAATGAACAAATTGCTATGTTGTTTTAAAAAACAAAACGACTATTATGTAAAATCTACGAATTCATCTACAATTGAATTAGTAGATTTTTTTATCTTAAAAAATACCAAAGGAGTAGTTTAGGTTCGATATATGTTTAGTACATTTGTTTAATTTTACAACAAATATGTTAAACAAAATGCCGATTACTCAAAAAACCGACTTAGATGAACTTGCCATTGATAGAATCATCGAAATGGCTTGGGAAGATCGTACACCATTTGATGCAATAAAATTTCAATTTGGACTCTCAGAAGCAGATGTTAAGGCTTTAATGAAAAAAGAGCTCAAGTTTAGCAGCTATAAACTATGGCGAAAAAGGGTAGAAAATTGTAAAACAAAACATGCTGCCAAAAGAAATGATGGCATTGATAGATTTAAATGCAAACTACAGCGGGCTATTTCTAATAATAAAATATCAAAACGTTAAATACATTTACCTCTGCTTAAAATGGAAAAAGAAAAACCAGATAATATAGTTTATTCTGCGGAAAAAGGATATCATGCTAATATTTTGCCGT